>JBFKFH010000349.1:0-1507 GCA_041618685.1 Rheinheimera sp. | reverse complement strand
GCTATTGAGCCAGAAACAACGGTATGCCTCGTCATTAAATGCCGCTGAGCAAGCACAGTTAAGTACCTTTGCCGATGCCGCAGTAGGTATTGCCCATGTCTCTTTGCAGGGCCGGTTTTTACGCACGAACCTGGCGTTAGAACAGATGTTTGGTTACAGCGCAGAGGAATTTTGTCAGGCTACGTTTCAGCAGTTTAGTCACCCGGCAGATCTGACTAACGATGTAACTATGCTGCAGCAACTGGTTGCCGGCGAAATCAGCAACTATACGATAGAGAAACGTTATCTGCGCAAGGATGGCGAAGTGTTCTGGGCTCAGGTGTCCGCTACCTTAGTTCCGGCGCACGCAACGCGTTATATTATTTTAGTCATTCACGACATCAGTGAGCGCAAGCTGGCACAAAATCAATTAAGTATCAGTGAGTTGCGCTTTAGAACCCTATTAGACAACGCACCACAAATTGCGGTGCAAGGCTACTATGCCGACGGCACGACATTTTACTGGAACAAGGCGAGTGAGCTTATTTATGGCTACCGTAAAGAGGAAGCTATTGGTAAAAAGTTACTTGATTTAATCATTCCGTCGTATATGCACGACGCGGTATCGCAGGCGATGTTGCAGATGGCTGACTCTGGCGTTGCAATACCATCAGAAGAGCTGGTGCTGCGACGTAAGGATGGTTCGTTGGTCCCGGTTTACTCCGGCCATGCCGTGGTGAAGTTGCCTGACACCGAGCCGCAAATTTACTGCATTGATATCGATCTGACTGAGCGTAAGAAACAAGCTGCAGCGTTAGCATTCTTATCTGACTTTGATGCTGTTACTCAATTGCCAAATCGTCAGCATTTTAATCAATGCGTTGAAGAAGCCATTACGCAAGCCGCACAACACAATACACAATGTGCCGTTTTGCTGATGGACCTGGACAACTTTAAAGATATCAATGACAGTTTTGGCCATAGCGCCGGTGATCAGCTACTGTTGCAAGTCAGTGAGCGGCTGCACCGCGGCTGTAATGCGGGCCAGATCCTGGCGCGGCTTGGCGGTGACGAATTTGGTGTGCTGGTGAATGACGTAAAATCGGTGGCGGAGGTGACGGCTCTGGCGGAGCAACTGATGCATCAGCTGCAGCAACCTTGTATTTTGGGTAACGGTAACGAAATTAACACCGCAGTGTCGGTGGGAATAAGTTTATATCCAAGCCACGCGCTGACTGCGGAAGATCTAGTCCGTGCCGCCGATGTCGCAATGTATAAAGTTAAAAGTGAAGGCCGTAATCACTTAGCGTTGTACACCGATGAGCTTACAGCTCAGGCCAGGCAGCGGGTAGTGCTGGAAGGACGGCTACGCCAGGCCCTGAAGCAGAACCAGCTGCAGTGTTATTATCAGCCGCAGATTGATATTCAAACCGGGAATGTGATGGGGGCTGAGGTGTTATTGCGCTGGCCCGATGCGGAGCTGGGGTTTATCGCGCCATCGGTATTTATTCCGCTGGCGGAAAGCTGC
>JBFKFH010000348.1:0-1527 GCA_041618685.1 Rheinheimera sp. | reverse complement strand
TTTGGCGATATAGGCAGAAAGGTTGGGCTGATTTAAGCTGGCTCTTGAACCAACAGCAATAAACAGAGTTGAGAACAGCTATGGAGTACTACTTACAGGTAAAACAACTGCATATGTTTTGTGCCTATCTCAGTGTTACCTTATTTACTGGCCGGCTGCTACTGGACATGTCAGGTATAACTGGCTGGCGATTTAGCCCCGCAAGGTATTTGCCGCATATCAATGATACCCTGCTATTGACGTTCGCCTTTACCTTACTGGCAATAGGGCCCTGGCAGCCATTCAGTCATGCCTGGCTGGGTGTGAAGATTGTGCTGCTGGTAGGCTATATCCTGACCGGGATCAGAGCATTCAAACTGTCACTACCGGTAAAACGCAGAGTCTGCTGGGCTGGGTTGGCTTTACTGCAACTCAGTGGCATTCTGTATCTGGCGATAAATAAGCCGATGTTGTTTAGCTAATTTTTATCTGGTGTCGGGCTTTATGTCTGGCATCAGGTTGTTGCGAATTAACATGCGCCGTACGCTCTGACACAGTTTGCCAAACTGGCGCAATTCATCAAATTTAGGTGCTCTTCCGTGTTTAATGGCGTGCTCCCAAAAGCTCAGTTCTGAATCAACCATTTCCAGCATTTTCTTCGGGCAACCTATGCAATCGGTGTTGGTGCCGCAGACAAAAGTGGCAGGTTCGTAAAGCGGCATTTGCTGCTTTACATCAGCTATCAACTGCAACATTGCAGTTGTTAAATCGGGTTTTCTTGCCACTATTGCCTCCTAATGTGTCGAGTCGTGAGGCGTAGTAACAACAGAGAGTTTGCGCCAGAAATAATTGGTCAGTAACCCAAAGTCATGTCCGGTTCGATGCAAATGTTTTGCGTGATGCTGACAAGTCTGACTAACCTCGTGGTTGTTTGCGGCCAGTTCGCTGATTTGATGCATGCTGTAATTTATTGCTTCAGCGACGGTACTTTGTTGTTCTACGGCAACTGCAATTAATCTGCTGGCATCAATGCTATGCTGAGTACGCTCTGAAAGCTGAGTTACTGCGTTTGCTAACATGTCGGTTTGTGTGACACAGTCATCACCGAGTTTTTTTCCCTGTATCATAGCGTCAATCGTTTGCTGACTGCTGTGTTTAATTCCCGAGACTATTTTTTCAATTTCACTTACAGATTGTTGTGTACGGTTAGCCAATTCCCGAACTTCCGCAGCAACTACCGAAAAGCCGCGGCCAGCGTCTCCGGCGCGCGCTGCTTCTATCGCGGCATTCAGTGCAAGCAAGTTTGTTTGATCGGCAAGCGCAGTGATGACATCTAACACCCCTGTAATACGCTGGCTGTTATCGGCTAATTCATTCAGTTTGCTATCTGCCTGTATCAAGCTGTGCTGCAGCCGGGTAATCAGGTTGTGGCTTTGTGTGCTGATTTGCAGGCAATTATCAAAGCCGCTTTGTAGTTCTGCACCGGTATCTGCATTGATTTGAGCATTGGCGGCAACGTCTGTAATCGATGCCGTCATTTGGTGCATG
>JBFKFH010000347.1:0-1527 GCA_041618685.1 Rheinheimera sp. | reverse complement strand
GTTAGCGTTATTTTGTCAATTACTGCATCAGCAGCTGTATCTGCAACCGTCGGATAAACGTATTCAGGCCGTGCAAAGCTTTATTCTTGATAATCTGCATCAGACAATGGCGGTGAGCTACCTGGCGCAAATCGCGTGCCTAAGCCCAACCCAATTTAAAAAACTGTTTTCGGCGCAAACCGGTATGGCACCGGCCAGCTTTATTACCCACCAGCGCATGGAAAAAGCCCGTGCCTTGCTCATTAACACCGATGCTCCAGTGCAGTATGTTGCCGAACAAGTTGGTTATACTGATGTAACTGCGTTCAGCCGACGTTTTAGCCAGTATTTTGGTTTGTCGCCCAGACAAATAAGGTCATGAATGACATTTCGACGTGGCAACATAAGCGCATACTCATACGCCGTTGATAGTGTGACTTGTGCTGGCAGCCAATACCGGCTGCCAAACTCCGTCTTAACAGCCAGAAAAAGCGCCTTTTTAGCAAGGTTATCTGGCAAAAAATGTTTTACGCTAGTGCCTGATCGTTGTTATTAACAGGAACTAAAGTATGCTAATTTCCTCGCGCATCCGGGGTGTTGCCGCCATTACCCTTGCCAGTGTGTTATGGGGCACCACCGGCACTGCTGCCAGTTTTACGCCGAATGTCAGCCCTTTGACTACCGGCGCATTTGCCATGGGGGTGGCGGCATTACTACTGTTTTGTGTCAGCTTAAAACAGCTACAACAAGACAGTGAGGTGTTGCGCCAGCATATCTGGTTGCTGTGCGCTGGTACCCTTGCAGTTGCTGTCTATCCTCTGGCCTTCTACAGTGCGATGCGCTTAAGTGGTGTGGCGGTAGGCTCATTGGTTTCACTGGGGGCTGCGCCACTTTTTGCGGCACTATTTGAGCGGTTGACGGGCAAGCATAGACTGTCAATACGCTGGTTGTTAAGTGTAGTGCTGGGTATTGCCGGTGTTTCTCTGTTAGTTACCGCGAAGCAGCAGAATTACCACAGCGCCGATGACACCATGCTTTTGGTATTCTGCTTGGTCTTGTCGCGGCAACCAGTTGCGCCTGTTATACCTTTGTCGCCACTCAGTTGGTGGCAAAGGGGGGTGCCGCACGCTCTGCAATGACCAGCCAGTTTGCTGGTGCGGCGCTTTTTTTACTGCCGTCGTTGTATTTCACTGGCGCAAACCTGTTTAGCGGCCAGACCAATATCATGGTCGCGCTTTACATGGCACTGATCCCGATGTTTCTTGGCTATTTGTGTTTTGGCTATGGCCTGAAATTTATTGCCTCAAGTGAAGCCACGCTGATCACCTTACTGGAACCAGCTGTTGCAACCTTGCTTGCAGTGGTTATCGTTGGCGAGCGCTTTGCGTATGCTGGCTGGTTAGGATTGATATTTATTAGCCTGTGTCTATTGCTGCAGCTACAGACAACGGATGGGCTTTCTGCATCTGAGCAAAAGACGGTATCGGTTTAAACGTTGGTCGCGGGAGCCTTGTTCTTTATGAAGAGCGAACCGACGACCTTCGGGTT
>JBFKFH010000346.1:0-1597 GCA_041618685.1 Rheinheimera sp. | reverse complement strand
TGGAATCCCTTCGTGATGCAAACCTTGCGTGACCAGATAGGTCAACACGTGTTTCCGGTGCACCGTTTAGACCGGCCAACCTCTGGTGTATTATTGTTTGCACTTTCCAGTGAGGTTGCGCGCTTGCTTGGCGAGCAGCAAGAAAAAAAGCTGTGGCGCAAACACTACCTGGCCGTGGTGCGCGGTTTTTTACCACAGGGTGGCGAGCTGGATTACGCCTTAAAAGAAGAAATGGATAAAATAGCCGATAAATTCAGCCGCGACGATAAAGCACCACAGCAGGCCATTACACGTTATCAGCCGCTGGCACAGGTTGAGCTGCCAATTCCGGTAAGCAAGTATCCGGCCGCCCGGTACTCACTGGTTGCATTACAGCCGATTACCGGTCGCAAGCATCAGCTGCGACGGCACCTGGCACACTTACGCTACCCGATAGTCGGGGATACCAGCCATGGTGACGGCAAACACAACGCGTTATTTAAACAGCATTTTAACTGCCGTCGCTTAATGCTGGTGGCGAAGCAATTGCAATTACCGCATCCGGTCAGTGCTGAACCAATTGCGTTAACCGCGGGTCTGAACGAGCTTGCCCCCTTGTTTGGCCAATTTGGCTGGCCGGTGGCAGACGACTACTATCAGCAACAATTTGCTGAGCATTTTATGGAGGAAAAATGGCAAAAATCGCAGTAATGGTCGGTAGCGTTTATGGTGCCGCACAATATGTCGCTGAAGAGGCGCTGCCTTTGTTAGCGGGGCAGGGACACGAAGTTAAGCTGTATGAAGAGGCTAAATTAGATGATGTACTGGCGTTTAACGCCGATATCTGGCTGGTTATTACCTCAACCACCGGTCAGGGTGATATTCCCGATAATCTGTTGCCATTTTATCTTGATGTACAAAACCGTTTTCCACTGCTAACCGGCAAGCGGTTTGCTGTGATTGCGCTGGGTGATAGCAGCTACGACACTTTTTGTGGTGCTGGCGAGCAGCTGCGGGCGCTGTTGCTGGAAATTCAGGGCGCAGAATTGGCACCTATGCTACGCATCGATGCCGGTGAAACCTTAGAGCCAGAAACTTTAGCCTTACCCTGGCTAGAGCAGCAGTTCGCCGCGGTTTAACAATACTTATCCAGCTGTTTATAAGCTTTAGCCCCCGGCATTTGCATCGCCGGGTCGTTTTGCTCCGCCAGTTTGTCTACCCACATAGCGGTGGCGCCGCAAACTGCGATGGGCATAACAAATAAGTTAAACAGCGGTATCATGCAGCCAATGTTTACTGTCATGCCAAAGGCGAAACTCGTCGCGGGTTGGCTGCGCAGTTGCTGGCGCATGGTGTGGAAGGCAATTTTATGATTGTCGTACGGGTAGTCGCAGTATTGAATGGCTAATAACCAGCTGGTAAACACAAACCATAAAATAGGGCCTATAACCGGCAAAAACAGAAACAACACAAACAGGATAATGCCGCGCGGCAGGGCGTAGAGAAATTTCTGCCATTCGCGTCCCAGCATGCGTGGCACATCGCGCATAAAGCCCGCAAAGCCGACATCGGGTAAAACCTTACCGCTCAGATGCGCTTCCACCTTTTCGCTAAGCAG
>JBFKFH010000345.1:0-1599 GCA_041618685.1 Rheinheimera sp. | reverse complement strand
TTTAAAGCGATAAACGACACCCACGGCCATGCAGCAGGTGATTGGGCGTTGCAACAGGTTGTGAAAACCTGTCGCAACTTTATGCGCAACAATGACGTATTTGGTCGCATTGGCGGGGAAGAGTTCGCAGTTGTACTGCCTGGCTGCCAAACCGACAAAGCGGTATTGCTGGCTGAGATTTGCCGTGACGCCATCGCAGGTATCAATACTACGGAAAGTGGTAAGCAGTTTCCGCTGACGGCCAGTTTTGGTGTTAGCGGCTCCGATAGCAGTGGCTATCAGTTAAAGCAATTGTTAGCTGACGCTGATGCCGCGATGTACCGTGCGAAAGAAGCCGGACGTAATCAGGTAACGGCATTTGCTGATGAACTGGAGGCAGCCGTTTAGTCTGCCCGCGTTATACGGTAGAATTGGCGCCAGCCTTACAACAGGGAGCTGGCGCATGACACAAAAAGCAACAACACCTCACACCGAAACAGCAACCCAGCATACAGCCGCTGCATCTACAGCGCTACTGCAGCAATTGCAACAACAGGGTGACTTTCTCCAACTTACACTGACAAACCCCGACCGCCTGGCGCCAATGCAATTTGAGCTGGCAGATGCTACTCAGGTACAGGTATGGGACAGCGGTGTAATATGCTTTGAACCGGCTAAGCTGAGCAACAAAGACATCGTGTTGTCATGTGGTGTGCACGGTAATGAAACGGCGCCAATTGAAATATGCGCAGAGCTGGTGCAAGACATTTTGCTGGGCAAGCTGACACTGGAACACCGCCTTTTGGTGCTGTTTGGTAATCCACCTGCCATCAATGCCGGTAAGCGCGAGCTGGACGAAAACCTAAACCGTTTGTTTTCCGGTCATCACAGCCTGGGCGCCGGGCCAATTAACGCTGAGCGCATACGCGCCAAGGCGTTAGAGCAGTACGTCAGCCGCTTTTATGCTGAGGTACGCGTAACCAAGCTGGTGCCGCGTAACCGTTATTTGTACGATTTACACACTGCTATTCGTGGCTCACGGTTTGAAAAGTTTGCCGTGTATCCGTTTTTACATGGCAAGCCATGGCAAAAAGCGCAGTTTGAGTTTTTACAGGCCTGTGATGTAACCACGGTGCTGTTAATGCAAACCCCGGCATCAACCTTCAGTTACTACGCCGCCAACGCGCACGCAGCGGATGCGTTTACCATTGAGCTGGGTAAAGTGCGGCCGTTTGGTCAAAATGATATGAGCCGCTTTGCCAAAGCACGGGCGGCGCTGCGGCAACTGATAAGCCAGGCCGATGTTGCGGTGCAGCCGTTTGACGAGCAGCATTTTCAGCTGTATCAGGTATACCGGGCGATAAATAAACAAACCGATGCTTTCAAATTAAACTTTGCCGATGATGTGGAAAACTTTACCACTTACCCTGTCGGCAGTTTGCTGGCAACCGACGGTACTATTGAACACCGGGTTGAGCGTGAAGGAGAAGCATTGATCTTCCCTAATGCAAAGGTTGCTATTGGCCAGCGCGCCATGCTGATGGTGGTGCCGACCAGCGTCAGCGGTAATCTGGCATAGTCTGCTGATAACACCGGTTAAATTAACTGAAAGAGTAAATT
>JBFKFH010000344.1:0-1668 GCA_041618685.1 Rheinheimera sp. | reverse complement strand
TGTTGCAGTGGCTCTGCGTGTGCAACCTGCAAGGTGTCAGTTTCCTGCCAACGCTGTACAAGCTGAACTTTCTCGACGCCTGCGATAGTTATGCCCAGCAATCCATCTTGTAGTTGCTCAAAGTCGTCAATGCGTACCCGGGTGGCCAGTGACAGAACGCGATCCGGATGATGCTGACTGACATAGGGATTTAGCTGTGCCAATGCAAAATCACGTCTACCGGCGCTTGCTTCGCTGACCAAACGGACATAGCGCGGTTCGAATACGCGTAAGTGCATTTTGCCTTCCGGCAAAATAAAGCTGTTTACCACAAATAATGCCAGTTGTTTCATAGTATTGCTGATAACGTTGTATAGTTGGCTTATATACGTACCTTATCGAAAGATGGTTTGCTGCAGTTGAGGATTTATGACCACTGAGTATTGGAATTATCTGACCACCGGCTTGCTGGCGGTGTCAGTCATTTTGTTATTGCTTGTGCTGCTACGCCGGGCGCCAGGAGCCGGTATTGCTGAGCAGCTGGCACAATATAAGCTGGAGCAAGTGCAACAGCAGGGACAGTTCCAGCAACAATTGCTCGAGCAGTTGCATATGCAGCGCCAGCGTTTGCAGCAACAGCAGCAGGATAATCTGTTACAGGTATTGCAAAAAATAACCGACACCCAGCAAGCCGCGCGCTTTGAGCTGAGTAAAAACCTGCAGCAGCAGGCATCCATGTTGTCTGAGCAGGTACAGCAATTGACGCTGAGTATTGATCAGCGGTTAAAGGATATTGCTGGCCAGGTAGAGCGCCGTTTAGCTGATGGTTTTGAAAAGACCAATCAGACATTTACCGATATTGTTAAACGTCTGGCGCTGATTGACGATGCGCAGAAAAAGATAACCGAACTGTCAAACAACGTAGTAAGTTTACAGGAGGTTTTGGCTGATAAACGCTCGCGTGGTGCTTTTGGCGAAGTGCAGCTGACAGCACTTATTCGCAACGTGTTACCGGAGCAACACTTTTCGCTGCAACACACCCTTAGTAACGGTCGCATTGCCGACTGCATGCTGTTTTTGCCCAAACCTTCTGGTGATATAGCCATTGACGCAAAGTTTCCGCTGGAAAGCTATAAAAAGATGACCGATCCACAGTCAGCTGCCGATGAGCGCAAACAGGCGCAGCGGCAGTTTAAGCTGGATATAAAAAAACACATCAATGATATTGCCGACAAATACATTATTGCCAATGAAACCGCCGATGGTGCCATTATGTTTTTACCGGCCGAGGCCATTTTTGCAGAGCTGCACGCTTATCATGCCGATATTGTCGAGGAGGCTTACCGGCGCCGGGTGTGGATTACGTCGCCAACAACATTAATGGCCGTGCTGACGACGGCCCGTAGTGTGTTAAAAGATGATGCTACCCGACGGCAAATTCATTTAATTCAGGAGCATTTAATCAAACTGGCTGACGACTTCACCCGTTTTCGTGGCCGGTTTGATAATTTGGCCAAGCATATTGATCAGGCGGCGGTAGATGTTAAACAAATCCATACCTCCGCCAATAAGATCTCGAGTCGTTTTAGCCAAATCGAAAAAGTGGAATGGCTGGAAGAAAGCGACTGAACCTTAGCGGCGGGGATCGTCTTTTAGCTTGGGTATTTTTAACCCCAGTTCCTGGCCACG
>JBFKFH010000343.1:0-1704 GCA_041618685.1 Rheinheimera sp. | reverse complement strand
GGCATCGGCCTGGCCGGCCTCTACCATAGCGAATGCCTGCGCCAGCGACTTCGTTGTCTGCAGCGTAATATTCAGCCCTGATTCGTCGATTTTCTGCTGCAGATATTCCTGCTGCACAGAATCCTGCAAAGCCAGCAGCCGTTTGCCATCCAGATCAGCAAATGAGGTTAACTCAACGCCCGGCGCAGTGTACAACTGCGACCAGCTAAACAAGGCCGGTGTCGGGTGAAAATCCAGCTGTAATGCCCGTTGTTCGGTAAAGGCAACATCTGGCAACAAGTCAATTTCACCGGACTGCAACAGTTGCAGACAATATGCCCAGTCACACTGCACCGGCTTAATCTGCCATTGCTGTCGGCGGGCTATTTGTTGTAACAGCTCACCGAGAATACCTGACGGGTTTCCGTCATCGGCGGCAAATATTTTCGGCGCATTCTGATACACCCCAACCACAACTTCACGGCTTTGTGCCACGGCGAACTGGCTGCTTAGCATAACAATAAGCAGTGCTACGCAACGTCTAATCATTTTATCCACAGCGCTGTTGCCCTTATTCTATTTCTCCAGCTTATGTTATCGCTGCCATTTTACCAACGTTAAACTACCGCATCAGACCTTAAAAATATAACCACGGGCATAACACCAATGCATCAGCAGATAGGATAACAGTAAAAAGCTCAATGCAAAGCCAACAGAGCCGTTAAAATTTCCCAGCACCGGCTGAAATACCCTGCTGAATAACCACTGATGTAATGAAACATCGCCGACAGACAACATCATCATGCCGCGCGCAGCGACGCCGGCAAACATAAAAAACGCAATGGCATTGCCACCAAATACAACAAAGGGCGCAGCCCACAGCCGGTATTTTTTCACCTCACACAGCCACAAACATGCTGCTAATGCCATGGCGCAGTAACCACTACTAAGCAGCACAAAACTGGGGGTCCACAAACTTTTATTGATCGGCAAAGTAAAGTGCCACAGTTCTGCCAGCCATACCGCCACCACGCCGGTTAGCACAAAACCACGAATTTTTTGCTCCAGGCTGCGGTTGCTTTGCAGCCACTGCGCCATTAATAAACCGCTGATGCAACTGGCGATAGCCGGCAAGGTTGACCACAAGCCTTCAGGGTCAAAGGCAAAAGGCGTCGCGTCGCGGTAATACACATGGGCGCTGCCTAATAGGCGCTGGTCCAGCCAGGCAGCAAAGCTGTTACCAAACTCGAACAGTCCGGCAAACTGCTGGCCTTGCGCGGTGTGATACGGTAGCCACCACATGGCTGCCAGATAAACCGCACATAAAACAACAATAGCGACAATGCGGCCACGATAGCCACAGTACAGCGCGACCAGCACAGTGAAAAAATACACCAGGCCAATACGCTGCAATACACCCAGCGCCCGCACTGTGGCCAGTTTTTGCTCAAGGTAGTTATAACCGGGGTCGCGGAAATTATAATAAAACAGCACCAAAAATAGTCCCAGCAGGTACAACTTAGCCGAACGCACCAGTGCCTGCTTTATGACGTCGGCCTTGCCGGCCAGTGGCTGGCGCACCAGACTCAATTGCAGCGAGATACCGACGATAACGATAAAAAATGGAAAGATTAGGTCAGTTATTGTCCAGCCGTGCCATTGGGCATGACGCAGCGGCGCATAAACATAACTCCAGCTACCGGGATTATTCACCAGTATCATCGC
>JBFKFH010000342.1:0-1746 GCA_041618685.1 Rheinheimera sp. | reverse complement strand
CAGCTATGGCTGGCAATCAGCTCAATGGTGTCCGCCGTAAACTGTTTATGTTGCTGCTCCTGCGCATTGCGATAGGCCAGAAAATGCTGCGCCAAGCCACAAATATCAGTATCTCTATCGCGCAGCGGCGGCACTTGCACCGGAAACTGGGCCAACCGGAAATATAAATCTTCGCGCAGCAGGCCATCTGCAATGGCTTGCTGGGGGTCACGGTTGGTTGCCGCCACTATACGAACATTGGCCTGGTACACTTTCGAACTGCCAACCGGGCGATATTCACCGCTCTCCAGCACACGCAACAGCTTCACTTGTTGCTCAATCGGCATTTCTGTAATTTCATCCAGAAACAAAGTGCCACCCTCAGCCTGCGAAAATACTCCCTGATGTTCTCGCAGCGCGCCGGTAAACGCGCCCTTGTTATGGCCGAATAATTCGCTGTCTACCAACTCAGGGCTCAGGGCACCACAGTTAATGGCAACAAAGGGCTGTTCCGCCCGGTAGCTGGCTAAATGCAGTGTGTTAGCGACTAGCTCCTTACCCGCGCCACTTTCGCCAATAATCAATATATTGGCGTTGGTTACTGCGACCTTGCGCAACGTACGGTACAGCTTTAGCATTACCCTGGACGAGCCTACCAACATCCCGAACTGATCGAGCATACTGGTATTGGCTGCCGTCTGCTGCTGGGTAATGCTTAACTGCTGATAAAAATCCTGAACTGTTTCCAGAATGCAGGCTATATCCAATGGCTGGCGAAAATGGTAACCGGCACCGCGACGCATTAACTGATCTAACAAAGGTTCCGGGCTACCGTCGCTGACAAAAATAAAATCAATTTCTGCCAGTAAATTACTCGCCATCAACTGCTGATAATCTGTCTGACAATGCTGATCAGCCTGAATAAATGCCAAATCGCAACGTTGTTGCAACAATTGCTCTGACCAGGGTGCTGAATCGCTGCTTCTGACAACAACAAAACGCCGGACTGCTGCGGACTGCAGTAGTTGTGCTGCCAGATCAGGATCCTGTACATGCAAAAATAAGCGTGGTTGTTTCATATGTCAATTCTCTGTTATGAGGTTTAACTCTATGCCAGCACTGTAATTTTAACAACATCAATGGGTAAAACTTACCTGCATTACTGGCGAAAAATTCCTAACCTATTCAAATATCCAGTTAAATCATAAGCTTACTCTTTGGTACATGAATTGAATATGAACTCTTACAGCCAAACTGCAAAGAGGTAAAGATGAAGAAGTATGCAGATTCTGAGCAAGCTATTGAAACAACTCAATTAAAAGTCGTACAAGCAACCTGTGTTGCAGCGCAACATTTTTTTAAACAGGCTGCACAGCAGGTAGCGGATGGCAACTTACGTTATAAGTTTAGCGAATTATCCACGCTACATAGCAATGCCGCACAGTATTTACCAGCCGATTCTGTCCCTGAACAGCCACAGAATATTAACCGGGATCTGGCGGCGGTACAGTTTTGGTATCTACATCAAAAAGCCGCACTTCACAGCCCAACACCGCCACCAGAGATGCTCTGCGAGCTGGATGGGTTATTGCAGCAGCAACTCAGCGCGTTAAAGCGACTGACAAACAACCTGCAAAGCCACAACGCAAAAATTACCCTGGCGCACCTGTCAGCCGGTTTACAAATAGCGTGTGACCAGCTGCAGCCAATGCTGAAAGTTTTACCGGCTGACGGGAAAAATCTACAAACAAAAAATTAACATAAAAT
>JBFKFH010000341.1:0-1751 GCA_041618685.1 Rheinheimera sp. | reverse complement strand
TGGTGGCACAGGAGCTTGACTGCAAGGTAATGATCCCGTGGGGTTTTGGTAACGCCAGCTGGCAGATGGGAGACCATAGCTCGCACTCGCCACTGCTGCGATTGCTGCATATGCAACAGCAATTGGAGAGTGATGTACCGCTGCTGATCTTAAACGAGGGCGACAGCGTCGCCCTGTAAGCCTCTCAGATTAAAGCACCGGTTTTAACCGCGCCTTGGTAGCCAGTTTGTTGCTGAGTTTGCCGGTAACGGCCCATACCAGCAGCGCCAGCCAGGCAATCCAGGACAAACCGGCCGGAATATTCAGCAGCGCAATCTTACCCACATGCTGGCGGTTGAATACCAGCGCTAACACGCTAGGTAAAAACCACGCTGTTAAAAAGAACAGGCCAAAGCCTAACAAAAACAGTAGATCAGCTTGTTGCCAGGCGGCACTAAAAGCAGCGATAAATTGGTTTAACGTTTCCATTGTTTTATCCTCACGATGTTATCAAAGTTAAAAATAATCAGGTTCACAGTGCAATATTGCTCAGGTTGTCCAACCGGGCTTTTAGCTCGTCAACGCGCCAGGCGTTGCCTTGCTGCACCACGGTGTGCACAGTATTTAGCGCAGTAAGATCGGTAAGCGGATTCGCCGGCAGCACAATAAAGTCAGCCACAAAGCCTGGTGCCAGCTGGCCGGTATCGGCCAAATTCAGATGCCGGGCACCACCCACGGTGGCCAGTTGCAATACCTGCCAGTTCGTCAGGCCCGCACCCTGACTAAGTTGTAATTCGCGCAGATAAAAGGGGCCGCTGGCTACACTGTCGGTGCCGATGGCTAATGGCACGCCGGCGTCATATAAACGTTTAAATAATTGCTGAACTTTGGGTAACTGCTGCTGCGCTCTAGTAAATTCTTCTGCTGTCCAGTCATAACTTGGCGCCGCCATCGTTGCGCGCCAACGCTGGCGCATTTGCGGATGAAATACCCACATATCATCCTCAGAATAAAGTGCGTCTAACTCGCGGGCGAAATAAAACAACTCATTAACGACCAACGTTAAATCGATACGGGTTTGTTGCATAACTAAGCTGCGGATCAATCGCTGTATTGGCTCACTGTCGTAATCTACATACCGGAACCAGCTGTAAATAAATCGCTGATTAAGCGAATTTTTTCTTTCAGCAAGATAAGCGGCTTTAGCGGCCCCAGTTAACAGCTCAGCACTGGTTGGCAATGCATGGGTTAAAATAACAACGCCCAGATCAGCCGCGTACTGCCAACTGACACTGTCCAGATGAGCGACTGTTTTCAAGCCTGCTTCATTTGCCAGGCGCACGCCCATAGCCACCTCATCTTTACTCAGACCAGCATAAAGCTTGATGTAATCGGCACCCTGCGCTTTTTGGCTGGCAATTTCTATCTGCCAACCCGCTTCATCTTTCGGATGTACAGAGCCGCCTAAAATTGGCGTAGGTTCAAAGATAAAACCGGCATAGCTGAGCTTTGGTCCTGGCCAGTTCCCTGATTGCTGTTGGCGCAGATACTCAGCATTCGCTGCAGCGTCGCCCGCCGGACTAAAGGCTGTCGTTACACCGGTGGCAAGGGTACTGATGGCGTGATAACGGGTCATTTCACTGTCGCCCTGTAATGTCAGGGCTGGCTTGCCATCTTGCATCACCACCCGTGGTGGGCCGGCAGTCAAATGCAGATGAACATCAATCAGGCCTGGCATGACATATTGGTCCTGCAAATCAATCTGATTTGCC
>JBFKFH010000340.1:0-1765 GCA_041618685.1 Rheinheimera sp. | reverse complement strand
CTGAAGCTGCCCAAACAGTGCATTCATCTGAATGAAGGCTTGCCAGATGATGAGATCCCTAAAACGGTACAACAAACCCGCAGCAAACTGGCCATTATCGGTAATAACCATACGCACGATATGCGCTCAATTCTGCTTGGTGATACGGCGCATTATCTGACTGAGCATATGCCGTGTGATGTGTTGATCATCAAACCACAGCAGGCACAACAAATGGTGGCAGCAGCACGTTAACCGATAAGCAGTCGTCGCATTCAGCAACAGGAATACCGCCATGCGATTGCATAAGCAGGTGCAATACATTATGGTTATTTCATGCAAACCTTATCCATAATATCGGCACAAAACCTTTGTGGTTGTTGCCCGCATAATATCACTACTGCCTTCCATTCCTAGGCCGGTTTTGCCCTGCGCGAAACCGGCTGCACAGTGTCAACTTAACTGATTTTTTCGTTTTATCTCTGCTTTTCGGAGCCATAATGCTTTTCTGCTACCCAGAACAGACGCACACTACGCTGCTACGTGGTATTACCCTATTGGCGTGCAGCCAGATAATACCGCCGCGCCCCCAAACACTGGCATCGGTACTGCATTTTATTGCTGACGATACCGCGCTGAATCGCTTAAGTAGTGACAGTAGCTGCATTCGTCCCGGCAGCTCGGTTGAACTGCATAATATCAGGACTAACCAAACTGGTTGGTTGCAGCTGGTTTTACCAACACAGGCTTGTTATCACAAAGCCCGTATTTCGCTGCTGTCGCCGCTGGGCTGTGCACTGCTTGGTAAGGCACCAGATACTGAGATCCGGCTAACTATTCTGCGCCAGCCGTTACATTTTCGCGTGCTAACGGTACTCAATGTTAAACATACCAAACTAAGGAGTCATCCATGAAAACCCCTGATATTGTCGTTTCGACTACCGACGCTGATCGGTTAGAACAACTACTGGACAGTGTTGACGCAAATATAGCAGCCGCGGATACCTTACGTCAGGAACTGGATCGTGCGCGCATCGTGCAGCCAGAGCAACTGCCCCACAATGTCGTCAGTATGAACTCAACGGTGCGTTTCTCGTTCGCTGGCGGCAAACAGAGTTGTTTAACATTGGTATACCCGAAGGATATGGATCAAACTGGCGATAAAATTTCGATTCTGGCGCCGATAGGCTGTGCGTTACTAGGGCTCGCCAGCGGTGACAGTATTCAGTGGCCGTTGCCCAGCGGCGATATGTCAACAATTACCGTGCAAGATGTCGTTTATCAGCCAGAACGCGAAGGCGCCTATTACCGCTAACAGCCGCCATCAGCCGGGCGCTGCCTGGCTGATGGCTGTGCGATAGCTACAGTAATAATGCCTAAAATTTGCACTTCGCATAAACGATAAACTGCTATAGAATGCGCCACCCAAATTACGCCTGAACCCATCTTTTATGCTCTCTACCAACGCGCTGTATACCGATTTGTCTGGCTATTATGATTTACTCTGTTGCGACATTGATTATCAGACGCAAAGCCACAGCGTACAGCGATTACATCAACTGCTGGGTAACCAGGGCAAAGATCACCTGGACTTAGCATGCGGCACAGGCCCGCATGTCAGACATTTCATCGACGCCGGGTTTCGCTGCATCGGGCTAGATATTAACCAGCCTATGCTGGATATCGCCCAGCGGCGCTGCCCGGAAGCTGAATTTGTACTGCATAACATGTGTCAGTTTTCACTACCACAACCGGTTGATTTAATTACCTGCTTTTTATACTCCAT
>JBFKFH010000339.1:0-1829 GCA_041618685.1 Rheinheimera sp. | reverse complement strand
CGGGTGGGCGGGGGTATTTTAATCCTGTTGATGGCAATTTCTATGCTTTATGCTCAGACGAGTAGTGCAAAAAATACCGATGCGGAACGCGAAGAGGCAGAGCATAGAAAATCGATTGCGATTGTACCACTGGCGATGCCTATGCTGGCAGGACCTGGCGCAATTAGTTCTATTATCTTATATGCAAACCGAAGTGATGGCTGGCAGCACTACGCTATCATGTCAGCTGAATTACTTCTTATTGGTATCTCACTATGGGCGTTAATGCGCTTAGCTGATAAAATTTTCGCCCGTTTAGGGCAGACTGGTATGAATATTATTACCCGGGTGATGGGGCTTATCCTTGCCGCCATTGCTGTTGAATTTATTAGTGCCGGCTTAAAAGGTATTTTCCCGGTACTGGCCTGAGGTCAGAAATGATGCGTAAAATGTTATGTATAGTCGGTTTGTATTGCAGTGTGGCGCTCATAAAGGTGGCATATGCCGGCCAAATTACCGATTTATATCAGGCTGATGTGGCCGCCAATGGCGGTAGCGAACAATGGCAGCAACAAGCATTGGCACAAGTTTTAGCACGTGTAAGCGGTAAGGCTGATGTCAGTGCGGTACCGCAAATTGCCGCTGAGCTAAAGCAAGTATCCGGTTATATAAAGCAATTTGAAGCCGTGCGCCATGTCGACGGCAACCGTATGCGTGTGCTACTTGATGCCAACAAAGTTAACCAACTGCTACAGCAGAATAATATTGCAGTTTGGGGCGCATTACGGCCAGATATCCTTGTTTGGGTGGTGCAACAAGAAGCCGGAGAACGCGCGTTTGTGCGTCGGGCAGAACAGCCATTAAATAAAGCGCTGCGCCAGGCATTTAAGCTGGCGGCGTTGCCGTTGTTGCAGCCATTGTATGATATGGACGATATTCAGACGCTGTCTGAAACTGATATCTGGGCCGGTTTCTGGCAACAAATTAATCAGGCCAGTAGCCGCTACAAAGCAGATGTCGTGCTGGCTGTAACTGTTGACCATGTCACTGAGGACGGGACTAATCGGTTGCGCCTGACTTGGCAGCGACAAGATAATGGCAGAACCTTTCGTGACGAAGTCACTGCTACTGATGAAATATCATTGATGCAAGCGTTTTCCTCTGCACTAGCGGCCCAATTGGCTGAGCAATTTGCTAGCGTAATGTTGGCTGAGAACAGTGCTGACTTGCTATTGGAGATCCAGCAACTGCATAGCCTGACGGATTTGGTGCAGGTACAAAAGTTACTGCAACAAATGGTTGGTGTATCACAGGTGACGATCACAACTTATGCTGGCGGCAATGCGCGCTATCGGCTGCAAAGTAGCGTCGGCGCTGACGGCATTCTGAATGCGCTGAGGTTTAATCCACAGTTGCGCCTGCAGCCAGCTACTGTCGATAGCGGGGTTGCACTTAATGCGACAGCCGAACCTGTGCTGGCGACCTTTGACTACGTACGTCCCTGATGCAGCCGATTCAATATACCCTGGCGGTAACCTTACCGGAAGATGAAACCCTGGACAGTTTTTATGCTGCCGGTCAAACGGCAGCCGTCGCGTTTTTGAAAAGCTATCTGCAGCAACCGTTACAGCAAAATCCGGTGTACTTGTTTGGTGCAAACGGTAGCGGCAAATCACATTTGTTGTATGCCGCCTGTGTGCAAGCACAGGAGCAGGGCCTGACCAGCCAGTTACTGACACTGGAAGATTTCAGGCAGTTAAGTCCGCGTTTACTGGATAATCTTGAGCAGCTTGACTTAGTTTGTTTGGATAATATTCAGGCGATCGCGGGTGAGTTAAGCTGGCAAACTG
>JBFKFH010000338.1:0-1831 GCA_041618685.1 Rheinheimera sp. | reverse complement strand
GTCGATGCTGTAGGCTTGATTGTTGGCTTCGGCTTCTTGCAGCGTTAGCTCAAATTGAAAATCGCTGCCTTGTCCCAATGCACTGTGTACCTGCAGGGTGCCGCCCATCAAATTAACCAGACGGGTGCTGATTGCCAGCCCCAGCCCTGTGCCGCCAAAGCGGCGACTTATCGAAGACTCGGCCTGATTAAAACCGCTGAACACAATTTTTTGCTGTTCCGGTGTCATACCAATACCGGTGTCGCGCACGCTAACGAACAGCGTTAGCCTGTCGTTTTCCCGCCTTTGTACTTTAACGCTAATAACAACTTCACCGTGCTCGGTGAATTTAATCGCATTGCCGGCTAAATTGAGCAAAATTTGTTTAATGCGTAAGCTGTCGCCAATTAGCTGCCGCGGTACGTCAGGTGCAATGTGATACAGCACTTCAAGGTCTTTATGCTGCACACCTGAAGATAAAATAATGCCTACGTCCTGCATCAGTGTAGATAAACTAAAAGCATGGGGGTCAAGTTCCAGTTTGCCGGCTTCAACTTTGGAAAAATCCAAAATGTCGTTGAGTAATGCCAGTAACGAGCGCGCGGCGCGCTGGGTTTTATCGATAAACTCAGTCTGGCGTTTATCCAGCGTAGTATTAGCCACCAGTTGCAACAGCCCTAAAATGGCATTCATTGGCGTGCGGATCTCATGGCTCATATTGGCCAGAAAATCAGATTTAGCCTGGCTGGCAATTTCGGCCTGCTCTTTTGCCTGAGCCAGTTCGGCTTCGCGCTGTAGTTGTTCAGTCAAATCAAAAGCAATGCCGAGGAAACCAACTAAATTGCCCTCTTCATCGGTCAAGGCACTGACATTCAGCTTCACCTGAACTGCGTTGCCATCTTTGGTCAGGTAGGTCCAGCGGTTGGTATCCTGCTGGCCGCTGCGGGCTTTGGCAACAAAGGTTTCAAAGCCCACCTCAACCTGCCTGCCCAGCTCGGTACTTAACTTAGCGGCATGGCGTTCGACTTCGGCACCGACATGGAAAATAGCTGGGGTTTGCCGATTGATCACTTCGGCAGCACTATACCCCAGCAGGCGTTCTGCCGCTGGGTTAAAAGATGTAATAATGCCATCCGGGTCGGTGGCAATAATGGCGTAACCGGCGCCACTTAAAATGCTGCGTTGCAAGGCGCCAACGCGGGAAATTTCCGCAGTGCGTATTGCCACCTGCTGCTCCAGCTCGGCATTGGCTTGCTTTAACGTCGATTCGGCGATGTGTGCTATTTCCGCTTTGTGCCTGGCCAGCTGGCGGCGGCGCATAAACAGCAGTTGTAATAAAAATACGCCCAGCGTCAGTAATACGGTAAGACCGATAATTTCACGAAAGAGCCGGTTAGATGACGGTAAATCCAGCGCGTGGATATAGGCTTGCGTGGGCGCCAGCGTTAACTGCCATTGGCGGCCAAACAGCAATATGGTGTGTTGCTGCTCAAGGCTATGCTCAACCCCGGTGTCCGGGCCACGACTAAAAAACGTCAGCGGCTGCTCAGTAATATCGCTAATGCTCAGCCACACATCGTTCTGCAGGCCACTGACGGTACTTAATACCTCATCAATTAAAATCGGTGCATAGCTCCAGCCATACAGTTCAGCTAAGCG
Organism: Rheinheimera sp.; assembly: GCA_041618685.1. Classification (GTDB taxonomy): domain Bacteria; phylum Pseudomonadota; class Gammaproteobacteria; order Enterobacterales; family Alteromonadaceae; genus Alishewanella. The sequence continues at coordinate 193 of JBFKFH010000338.1, read as the reverse complement.
CTGCTGTGGCTCTGTTGGTACTTGTAAAGAGTTGTACACCGGCATCAGGATAAGAAAACCCTGTTGTGTCTTTTGATTTGCCTGCACCAGCGTAATAGGCGCCGTCAGCCTGACATCATTGTTTAATGCTGCATCCAGCGCCGCCTTTCGCCGCATTTGCTCTGAGCCAATATCAAGGCCGACCGCTTTGTTG
>JBFKFH010000337.1:0-1831 GCA_041618685.1 Rheinheimera sp. | reverse complement strand
CCGCAACCAATTGTGACCAACTTATTCCAAAGGTCATCAATCAACGTCTTGCAAATCAAACAATTATCTCAACTGCTCGGGGATAATTTCGGACGCGGGATGGAGCAGCCTGGTAGCTCGTCGGGCTCATAACCCGAAGGTCGTCGGTTCAAATCCGGCTCCCGCAACCAACTAAGCCGACTAATAAAGTCGGTTTTTTTGTGCCTGAAATTCAACAACCACTGACGTCTGCAATGGTAGCCATCACCCGGGCACACTTATCTGGCTGGTGCGCGTCGGCATGCGCTGCGGCAAACTGCCCGCTGTCATTGTCAAAATAACGCCCCGATGCCCGAGCAAAATCATCCGCCAAAGCCGCTTTTTGCAAAATAGTGGCGCCAATAGCCAGATCGTTGCCAGCAACGCCAAAACCTTCTATTACCATTTTACTGGCCAGCAGTGACCCCGGGTTTACCGCCACCATCACCTGATCTGGTAACAGCGTTTTCGCCACTTCCTGCGACCAGATTGTCAGTGCCAATTTGCTTTGCGCATAAGCCTGAAATGCATCAGGAATCGGGTATTCACCGCGCATGGCGCCGATATCTACCGGTGCTTGCGCAGCCGAAGACAGGTTTACCACCCGGCCATCTGCTGCCAGTATTGGCAGCAATTTCGTCGCAATAAGAAAAGGCGCGAAGGTGTTCACCATAAATCGGCTATCCAGCCCGTCAGTGGTAATGGGTTGCGCGGTTTTAAACACACCGGCGTTGTTAATAATCACATCCAGCCGGGGGTGATCACGCAATATCGCCCGCACCAAAGCATCAATCTCATCAAAGCGAGCTAAATCAGCGCGATAGGTTTGTATGTCCGCCGCTGGAGCCAGCTGTTTTATCATTTGTACAACCAGAGCGAGCTTCTCGTCACTGCGGCCATGCAGTAACAATGTATGCCCCTGCTGAGCCAGCAATTTAGCTGTTTCAAAGCCGATACCGTCAGTGGCACCAGTTAATAGTATGGTTTTCATGCCCTATTCTCATTAGATAGCTCTGCGGGTGAACAACACTATATTCCAACACAGAAAATTTAAACAGTAATCACCACTTTACCCATCGTTTAGCCACGGACCATTGATAAGCGCATGTTATGCGCATCGCCTGCAAGATTTAACCGAGCATTTGTGTACTGAAAATGACGATGCAATGCTTGCATTAAAGGCATGGGCATTACGATTAGTTCTACTTGGAATACCTATCAGGCGTTATTGCGCGGTGAATTCGTTGAGGGGCTGGCCGACTAGCCGTTAGCGTCACACACCGCCATCTGGGCGGTATACCCCAGCTCGCGTCAACTCGCCCCCAAAGTTCGCGCTTTTATCGACTACTTCGCCGATTATTTTGGCGAAACACCGTACTGGGATAGCGCATTAAACAGCACAGCAGTTAAAAGCTAACCCAGTTGTAACCGGGGTTTAATAAAGTCTAGAAATGCAGATATCCGTCTGGCTGCAGGAGAGGCTTTATAGTAAACAGCATTTATTTTTTCTCTGTCTGTATTCAGTAAGCGATATGACGTTAATAATGTTATCAGCGCGCCTGATTTAATATCTTCATGCACCATAAACCCTGATAAACACGCGATACCATTTCCTGATAACGCCAGTTGTCGTATCGTCTCACCATTACTTGCTGTTAAAGTAGGAACAACAAGCTCTGCCCCTTTTACCGGCCATTTATTAAGTGATTTAATATCAGAAAATCCAATAATATCATGATGCTTTAGGTCATCCGGAAGCTTTACTATGCCTCTTCGAGCAATATACTCAGGCGACGCAACGATATAAAGAGGG
>JBFKFH010000336.1:0-1958 GCA_041618685.1 Rheinheimera sp. | reverse complement strand
GGCAGGAGATTTAATTATGCTGCTGGAACAACATCAGCTTGATACTGACACGGTATTACAGGCGTTGGAGATTGTGAAAACAGACTTTGTACGCAAGCGGGGTTTGGGTGGCAACCCCACCAGCCACATCCCGGCACATACATCATAAACTGTGGCTGCTTCCTTCCGGACCTGACCAGGTTCGCTTACTAGTATTGCGAGAGGACCAATGGGGCTACCATTGAACTGCTGAATCCTCAACAGGCGCGCATTATGCTAAAAAGCAGGCTGTGTTGCAAGCCTGCCAGCGCTTAATGCTAAAAAGCTGTTGCAGCTAACCGTGCAACAGCCCGGCAGCAATATCGTTTTACCGTTGCGTCAGTAAGCTTCGATACTGACGCAGCAATGTCTTCACTTTTTGCTGGTTTACCGGTCCCAACCGGATCATTTGTTTTTGCGCAGCGGGCAATTGTTCTATTGCCGGGTCAGCAAATTCGTAAATAACCGCCGGACGTTTCAGTGCAAGCGGGTAACTGACTTCTGGCGTGGCAAGTAACAAGTCGATAGCCGCTATCAACTTGTTTTTGAACAGTTCATCTGGATAACCTTGTTCAGCATGAGCCTGTTGCAGTAACGGTTCATAACGGTTGAATAATTTAATGATTTGCTGCGGCGGCACGCTTTCGAGCAACTGTATATAGGGTTGATAACGCGCAAAACTACGATCATCCAGCTGCATTGCTGCCCCTGGTTCTACAGCAAACTTCTGCTCGAGTGGTTTTAGTAATGTGAAGCCTTTGGCCAGTTGCCCTTGTGCAATGTTGTCAACCTGCACGGCAAAACTACGCAGCATATCTTCAGTTACAAACAGTGCCGCTAGCCCAGGGCGCCAATCCAGCGCCAGTAAGCGCTGTTTTACTTCCGCATCAGACTCATTGAGTGGGGGTATCGCAGGCTCTGGCGGCAACGCTGTCGTTTGCGGCTCAGGTTCAACAGCGATAGTTTCTTCAGGCTCTGCCAGGCCGGTTTCAGCCTCGATGACCGGCTCGGGTTCAGCTGCAACCGGTAATGTTGTCTCTGGTGGCAGTAAGTTTACCGCTGGCGGTGGTGTGTTCTCTTTAGCAAAAAACAACCACAGCGCGATGAGCACTACGATAACGACAGCAGCGATGCCGGCATAATATAACTGTTGATTATTGTTCGAATTTTGGTCTGCCATAACAACCTCGGTAACGTTCTGGTCGCACAACGCGATTAGGCGTTGCATTCTTCACTGAATCGAGCACTATACTAAGCAATGAGCCTGCAGTCTGGAAAAAGTTCAACTTCGTTATGTCTGAGCATGATGTTAAAGCCGCTAAGAAAACGGCACTATTACTAACTGGCGGTGGCGCCCGCGCAGCTTATCAGGTGGGCGTATTAAAAGCGATAGCGCAACAATTCCCCCGCAGCAGCAAATTACCGTTTCAAATCATTAGCGGGACGTCTGCCGGTGCAATGAACGGCATTGCGATGGCATGCTATGCGTCCTGCTTTCATTTGGGCGTTAAAAAACTGGAGTGGATATGGCGCAATTTTCATACTGCGCAAGTTTACTATGCTGATTACCCCAGAGTATTTCGCCAGATCCTGCGTGGGCTATTCAGTGCCTTTCAGGCCGACTATGCCAATAAAAACCCGGTCAGTCTGTTCGACAACAAACCACTGCGACAGATGCTGAACAAAGTACTAGATCTCAAGCGCATTGATCGCAATATCATGGGCGGCTATTTATCGAGTGTGTCGGTAACGGCGTCTTGTTATAACAGCGGCGATTCTATTACCTTTTTTCAATCAGACAAAGCCCAGGAATGGCGCCGAGCGAAGCGTTGTGGCCAGCGTACCTTGCTTGGTGTACACCACCTGATGGCGTCAGCCGCTATTCCGTTAGTCTTTCCGTCGGTACGTATTCACCAGCAATACTTTGGTGACGGCTCGGT
>JBFKFH010000335.1:0-1959 GCA_041618685.1 Rheinheimera sp. | reverse complement strand
CCAGTTCAATGCCGCATGCACAAATAATTCAGCAAAACCCCAGGCATAAAGAATATGCGCACTGATCTGCGGTGCCAGCTTGTTAGCCAGATTAATCAGAAAACGGGGGTCACCAAGCAACTCTGCGTTACGCTCAGCCTCTGTCAGCACCGGCATAGCACCAATATTGTGTACCAGCGCCATTAACGTTAAGACATCCTTGTTTAACCCCGAGCCTGATGAATGCTTGTTGTAGTACGTCAAAACTGCGGCGGCGACCGCGGCGACCTGCACACTGCTTTGCCATAGCTTGTCTAGCTGTTGCTGCACCTGTTTATGCTTTGACACAAACACCTGCTCTAACGCCATCGCGATCGCAATATTGCGGATTTGGCTTAGCCCTATCCGGGTAACAGCCTGGTTAAGTGTGCTGACTTTAATCGAGCGCCCCATAAAAGCACTGTTAGCAATTTTAATCATACGCGCCGCTAGTGCCGGGTCCTGCGCAATCACATCGGCCATCTCAGGTAAGCTGATGTCGGGCTCAGCGCTACGCTGGCGTACTTTTAATGCAACCTCAGGTAAGGTAGGCAGCGTGAGTTGATCATGCTGAATTTTATGTTGTAGCATTTGTTCAATGGCATGTAGCACAGATTAGTTCTCCTGCTGCAAGGGTTGATGCAACACCCTGACGCTATACTCCGTCATGATCGCTGGTTATTTGTCGCTGCGCAGCGCTAATTATCGTACTCATTTGCTACAGATACCCTTCACACTGTGCTGACTGCTGCGCCCGGGCACTGATTTCCAACTCCCCTGCCAGTTGTGTCAATTGTGGATACCCCATACTACCAGCACTACCTTTAAGGCTATGGGCAGCATAGGCTAATTCAGCCCACTGCTGTGCAGCAAACTGCTGCTGTAATTGCTGGCACAGGCCTGGCAGTTGTAATGTAAATTGTTGCTTTAAGGCCTGCATTTGTGGATCTAACGCTAATTGCTGTTCTAATTGCTCTGCCCGCGTGACCGTTTTGCTACCAAATTTTGCCAGCACAGCCAGTAAGTCCGCCTGCATAACCGGCTTAGCTAACAACGCCTGACATCCTGCTCTCTTGTATCGCTCTGCATCTTCAGACATTACGTTGGCTGTTACCGCAATAATCGGCGTTTCAATACCCGCGTGCCGGATCAAACGGGTCGCCTCTTCTCCCCCCATCACCGGCATTTGCATATCCATAAAAATCAGGTCAAAGTCTTCGGCCAAAGCCCGCTCTACCGCTTTTTTGCCATTGTCTACCAGAGTACAACCTGCACGTGCTTTTTGCAGCATCAGCTGTAACAATAGTTGATTGTCCGGATTATCTTCCGCGACCAATATATTAAGTTGTTTCTCAGTGACCATATCCGGCAATGCTGTATCAGCGCCGGGGGGACGGAAGTATTCGGTTATCAGCTGTGCCGGCTGCTGCGCGCTACAATCAAACACCAGTTCAAAACAGCTACCAATACCTTTTACGCTTTCAACCTGAATATCGCCATGCATTTGCTGCATGAGTTTTTTTGAAATCACCAAGCCTAGCCCGGTGCCACCAAAATGCCGTGTAACAGTGGAGTCTGCCTGGACAAAAGGTTGAAATATCCGGCTAAGTTCATCCGGCGACATGCCAACACCTGAGTCTTTTACTTTTATTGATAACTGTTGCGATAACACATCGTAACTTACCGCAATGATGATTTTACCCTTTTGGGTGAATTTAACCGAGTTACTGGTTAGGTTTAGCAGCACCTGACGAAAACGTAGCGCATCATTAAACAAATGCTGTGGCAGCGGAAAATGCAAATCCAGTAAACATTGCAGTCCTTTCGTTTCGGCCTGATTACGGGTTAATTGATATACATCATCAAGCAGCGCCAGCCAGTTAAAATTTTCATAGTTAAGTTCTAACTTTTCGGCTTCTATTTTTGACAAATCCAGAATAT
>JBFKFH010000334.1:0-1977 GCA_041618685.1 Rheinheimera sp. | reverse complement strand
GATTTTGAGCAGGTTTATTATCTTTATCAGAATACCAGGCCACAACAAACCGTTAAAAGTGTCAGATACTATTAGTGTCTGACACTTAGCGCCTGACACTTAGCCCTGATATTGCTGTTCTTAGGCTTTAATGCCTTTGCCTTTGCTATCTACTGCTGGCTTGCCTTTGCTGGTGTAGGTGAGGCCAGATTTACCCCTGCTGGATAACAACTCTGTTTTAAATCGTGCCAGCGTTAGCTGGCTTTGCTCCAGCGTTTGCTGGTTGATGTCGTTATGACGCCGGCATTGTTCCAGTTGTTTGTCTAACTCGGCAACATGCTGCTTAAACCAATCTTGCTGCTTACACTGCTCCAGCTCGGGCGCCTGTGCCAGTGCTTGGTCGGTTTGCTGTAACTGTTGTAGTAAGGTTGATTTTGCCGTGGTGAGTTGCTCTAACGCGGCGATATCGCGACTGGCAAGCGCGGCAAGTTCTTGCCGCAATAACAACAGCAGCTCATCCAGATGCTGCTGTTGCTGGTTTAACAGGGTGATGATGACACTGTCAGTTGGCGTCATTTTTTGCCAAACAGCTCACTTTCAAACTGCACTATACGTTTGGCAAGTTGTTCAACATTAATGCGGTACTTGCCTTCAGCAATCGCCTGCTTAATTTTTTCGACTTTTTCCTGATCAATACCGCTGCTGTTACTGGCTTTTTCTGTCAGCTTGGAAAATTGCTGAGCCTGCGGTGTAATTGACACAGAATCTTGTTTTTGATTCGACGCTTGGCTGGCATTCTGCTGCACAGTAGCCTGCTGGCGCTGAACATTTTGTTCAACTTTGTCGTTTTTTACTTGCGTAGTATTTTGCAAGTTATTGATATTAATAGCCATGCTCTGACCTCATCACCTTTATACAGTTCCTTATGTTCAGGTTAACGGCATTAAACAGCAAAACTTTAGTAATTTTTTAAAACTTTACCCTGACAAGATTAACCGCAATTACCTGTGCGCTTATGGCACGCCTGGATTGTTGATTAAGCACAGTGATGGTATCGCCTAAACTGCCGTCAGATTGTGCTATACCTGTCGCAGCTACGCTTAAGCCATTATCACTGACTGATATTGTAACAACATCTCCTTTACAGACAAGGCAAAGATCCTGCAAGGTTAAAATTTGTCCCATTGATAGCGATCTTTTAGTCCGCGCGCCAAGTACAGACTCGATATCGGACACCAGATTGCCCCGGATAAAACGGCGCTCCCGTTGCGCTGTAGTCAGAATATCGGCGGTAATCAGGCTACCTGAAGCAATATTTTGTTGCAGGATCACGGCCTGCACAATTTCGTCTATCCGCACCGGCACGTAAAGCTGCCAGCTATCTGCGCTATTACAGCGGATTTGAATAGTGTTTTGACGCTGGGTAATGGCTTGCGACAAGCTAAAATCAAGCATCTCAGCGCAGCTTTTGTCACCAATTCTGCTATCGAGTTCGCTGACGTCAATTTGCATTTGGTCAATATCCGCTGCCGGCAGTTGTTGCAGCAGCCAGTGCTCGGCCGCCGCGGTTAGCTCGGCTGGTGTGTACGTCTGGGGTGCGCTATCTGACGGCTCGGCAGCCAGCGAACTACACAGTAGTAGACTTATTGCTGTAAGTGTCTGTTTAAATAAATTTTCGTACTTTTTCATAAGGTTTCGGCTATGCTTTACGGGCTAGGGGTTATAACATACGACATAACTTTGACGCGAACAGACCTAGCCTGCTTTGGTTAAGGTATCTAAGCAAGAATTGAGCCTGAAAGTATTACAGAGGAGTTGTCGATGGCCGGGATTTTAGATTCTGTAAACCAGCGTACGCAGTTGGTCGGACAAAACCGACTGGAATTACTGTTGTTTAAGTTGGTTGGCCGGCAGCGCTACGGTATTAATGTTTTTAAGGTTCGGGAAGTATTGCAATGCCCTCCGTTAACCGCCATTCCGAAAAGGAATAAATATGTG
>JBFKFH010000333.1:0-1990 GCA_041618685.1 Rheinheimera sp. | reverse complement strand
GATGGTGAATGGCGGGTAGAAAACGAAGGCGTCGCGCCGGATATCGAAGTAGAGCTAGACCCTATCGCCGTAAACAAAGGCATAGACGTACAGCTCGAGCGCGCTATCGAACACACGCTTAAAGAGTTAAAGGCTAATCCGCCGGCAGATCACAGCAAAGCCCCGGCCATGCCGACTAAGCTGGGTATGTAAACTTCGGCTTAAACGCAATGCAGCATAGAAAAGCCGCAGTTATGCGGCTTGTTGTTGCATGATGTGGTGTTGCAATGCCAGGGCAGCACGTTGCAATTGCAAAAACACGCTACTGTCTTTTACCTGCTGATATTGGAAGTCGAATACCTGGTGAAAATTTGGTACTGATAAGCTGCCGCTGAGCTTGGCACCCATAAAAGGAGCGGCTTGAATTGCCGCCTGCAACACACTCTTTGCCCCACCCGGCCCTGGCGCTGCCGACAGAAACAAAGCCGGTTTGCGCTGAAAAATATGCCGCTGGCTACGCGAAGCCCAGTCATAGAGGTTTTTAAACGCCGCGGTGAAGGTGCCGTTATGTTCAGCAAAAGAAACGATAAGGCCATCGGCAGTGGCGATTTGCTGCAAAAATGCAGTTATTTTCGCCGGAACGCCTAACTCAGCCTCGCGCGCTTCACTGTATAGCGGCAACTCGTAGTCATCAATTTGCAAAGTCACCACCTCAGCTTGCGGCAGTAACCTGGCAACACATAGTGCCAGTTGCTGATTAATCGAATGTGGATTATTACTGGCAGCAAAAGCGAGTATTTTCATTGTCCTTGCCCCCGTATAGGCGCGTCGCGGTTAAGGTTACGCTCGGCGGGTATGTCACTTAGGTATTCAACAAACTCCACTTCAAAACCAGCGGGGTCGACAAAGTAGACATTTTTGCGGTGTGGTTCGGCTGCACCGGGTTTGGCAATGGCGAAACCGGCACTATTAAGCCTTGCGATTACCGCATCCAGGTTATTGGTAACATAAGCAAAATGCGCCAGGCCTACGCTATGCCCTGCCAGCTCGCGGTTTTCGCCCTCACCGTGATCGCTTAGCGCGATATAGTGATAATCATCACCAAAGTGCAGCCATTTACGCGGTTTGCCATGCCAGTCGCCATGGCCTTCGTCACGGATACGCCAATGCGGAAAGGCTGCGCGGTAGAACTGCAGCATGGCGTCAATATTACTCACCACCAGATTTACGTGTTCTAAATACATTGTTGCCTCCTTTTTATGCTATTTGCTGCGCATTGTGTGGTTAAACAGTTGAAAGTACCGGCGTAAAAAGCCGTTTTGGTATTGCCGGCGGCTATCAGTTTGCGTTGTCATCGCATTGCTCCTTGTTGTAAGTTAGGCCGCAGGTTAAAACCTCAACTAAAGTTGAGGTAAAGTGCTTTTTGGTAAAATATTAAAAATAATTAAGGGGCTTAGCATGACAGACGCAACCTGGAGTGTTGGACGCGTAGCCAAACGCTGTGGCATTAATGTCAGCACGCTGCATTTCTATGAAAAAAAAGGCCTGATTAAAAGCTGGCGTAACGACGGTAATCAACGGCGCTATAAACCCGATGTGCTAAGACGCATTTCGGTAATAAAGGCGGCGCAAAAAATGGGCATCAGCTTAGAAGAGGTAAAGCTGGCATTTGCGTCGCTGCCGGATAGCCGCACGCCCACGGTAGAAGACTGGCACAAACTGTCGCAAAACTGGCACAACCTGCTCGACGCCCGTATTGCCTATATGCAAAAGCTGCGCGACTACCTTACCGGTTGCATTGGTTGCGGCTGCCTGAGCATGACTAAGTGCCCGCTTTATAACCCGGGAGACAGCCTTGGCGCACAAGGTAGCGGCCCGGTTATTCTCGACAACGCTGAACGGCAGGTTTTGACACAAGCAAGAAATAAGTGAACAACTGTACACTGAGCAAGGAGGGAAAACCTTGCAGAATAAGAATTTAACTTCTGAAGTATCAACAACATAAACGCAT
>JBFKFH010000332.1:0-2038 GCA_041618685.1 Rheinheimera sp. | reverse complement strand
TACAGCAAACAGGTAATAAAATTGCGCGGAGCAGGTAGTTTTTCATGATTTCGCTGTTTTGATTAAAGGGAAATTGCCGCCAATAATAAGGGCGATGAAACAAAAAAGTAAACAAAATTATGCAGTTTGGCGAACTTTGGTAATGAGTTCAGGCTAAATGGTTGAAAGCGTGTCGTAAATGCTACAAGGATAAAAGCGCTAACCGGCAACTTTACCGGTTAGCGACGCTGGCCTAAGGTAGCTGCAATTGGGCAAACAACCAATCCAACGCTTGTTGCACCTGATGCGGCCGCTGCAAGGGCACCAGATGATCACTGTCTGTTAATGCGATGTATTGGCCGTTGGACAACGACGCCTGTTCCTGGCTCCACGCGCTGCCCTCCTGTTGCCACAATTGCAACGCGGCAACCTGATCAGGCTCTGCATTGTCGATTTGCTGCTGCTCAAAGTCGCTGTCAATGACCGACACCGGCACACCGCTTATCATCGGCAATTGCACATAGCTGTCCAGATCTGCACTGTAGGCGGCAATTTCGTTTGCTCGGGCCTGTTGATGTGGGATCAGCAGGCGTTGCTGGCTTATCTGCTCATAGTATTGCCAGTCTATTAACTCAGCGTGTTCTGCCACTAACTGCTCAGCGACGGCACGCTCCTGCTGCAGTTTTTCCAGGGTGCGCTCAGTCCAGGCGCCGCTGCCAATATGTGGCAGTAAAGCGGGCAGGTTGGCCAGATACCAGTCAGCCGGGTAGCCCTGATACAGGCTAACTGAATGCGGCAGCGGAATATCCGGGTCAATATACAACATGGCTTTCACATCGAACTGCTGTTGGTGCTGCTGATAGAACAACCTTGCGGCAATACTACCGCTGGAAAACGCCGCCAGCACTACTTGCTGCTCGCCCAATTGTTGCAATACCGCAGCTAAATCATCAGCAAAACGGCGGTACGACACATCGTCTGCCATGCTGCTATAAGCATTGCCGAGCCGATCTATGCTATACACCCGGTATTTTTGCGCCAGCAAAGGCTGTAACGCTGCAAACCATGCACTGTCGCTGTGATAATGCTGATTTGGCCCGGCCAGCAATACCACAGCCGGCCCGGTATTATTCTGCCCCATAGCGCGCACATGAAAACGCTTGTCGCCAACAGGCACTAAGGTGGAGTGCTCCGGCAATTCGGGTTGGTCCAACGTGGCAAAAAACTCAACAATTTTGGCTGACGTATCCAAATCGGCAAAGCTCCAGCTATGGCCGCCGTACGCAACGCTGTAAAGCTGAAACTTTTGCTGGCCATTGGTATAGCTGATCACACCGGCGCCCAGCTGCGGAAAAGGCTTGATCAAACGATGCGGCAAACTGCCATGTTTGCTGGCATGTAGCAGGATGGCATTGGGTGAACTGATCAAACCAAAATTGATATCAGAGTAACCATTGTAGGGCAGTACGCCATCCTGATAGCCATGCACCATCAACACCGATAGCGCGTTCTGCGGAGCACAGCTGGCTGACAACTGCTCTGACATCGGTGCAGCCACAATGGCGACTGCCTTAAACACATTACTGCGGTTACACGCCAGATTTTGGGTAAACAGCCCCCCCTGCGAAAAGCCGGCAGCATAAATTTCACCGGCGGTAATCTGGTGCTTTTGCTGTATGTCGGCAATAACCTGGTCGACAAAGGCTAAGTCGTCTACGCCTTTGCGGTGGGCAATATTACATTTGCAGCCCTCATTCCATTCTACTTCCTTCGAGTTGGGATAGGCGACGATATACTCATCACTATACTGCTCTAACTGCACGGCACTTTGCATACCGCTGGCATTGCCGCCTGAGCCATGAAATGCCAGCAGCAACTTATAACTGTGTTGTGCCTGATAATTGGCTGGCAGTTTCAGCAGATAACTGCGGCCGTCTAGTAGGGTGAGTTCTTGGTTTACGCTGAGGTTGGTTTTTTTCCCGCCGCCAGATGACAAACACCCGTTAAGCAGCACCACTAAAAGCGCGGCAATTAAAGTCTGTGTTATTACGTGTATCTT
>JBFKFH010000331.1:0-2097 GCA_041618685.1 Rheinheimera sp. | reverse complement strand
TGTCGGTTTTAGTGCAATACTAACCCGCAAGTCCTGGCCAGATGAAATCCCGCCCAATACACCACCGGCATGATTGGCGTTAAAGCCATCAGGCGTTAATTCATCACGATGAGTCGAACCCAGTTGCTCTACCACCGCAAAACCGTCACCAATCTCTACCGCCTTTACCGCATTAATGCTCATCATGGCGTGGGCAATATCTGCATCCAGCCTGTCGAATACCGGCTCCCCCCACCCGACTGGAACATTACTGGCTACGACGTTTACTCTGGCCCCGACTGAGTCACCGTCCTTTTTAAGCTGCCGCATATACTCATCGAGCGCGGCTAGCTTTGAGGGATCAGGGCAGAAAAATGGGTTGTTGTGTACTTCGCTCCAGTTCAATGCCTCAGCTTTTACCGGTCCGAGTTGCGCCAGGTAACCCCGGATATCAATGCCACATTGTTCACGCAGGTATTTTTTCGCTATAGCACCCGCAGCGACCCTTACAGCGGTTTCCCGGGCGGATGAGCGGCCACCACCACGATAATCGCGGATGCCGAATTTATGCCAGTAGGTATAATCGGCATGCCCCGGACGAAACTGGTCTTTAATATTGGAGTAATCCTGCGAGCGCTGATCGGTGTTCTCAATGAGCAAGCCAATCGTGGCTCCGGTAGTGGTATCTTCAAACACGCCTGACAAAATTTTCACCGCATCTTCTTCACGCCGGGCCGTGGTATAGCGTGATGTTCCGGGCTTTCGCCGGTCTAAATCCAGCTGAATATCTTCCGATGTCAGTGTCATACCCGGCGGGCAACCATCAACAATGCCGCCTATCGCCGGGCCATGGCTTTCACCGAAAGTGGTGACTTTAAACAATTGCCCGATACTATTTCCGGCCATAACTACTCCTTAAATAAATGCTGACAACGCTCAAGCTCGGCCTTGGTCACCGTGAACACACCAATGCCACCATGTTCAAACTCCAGCCAATTGAAGGCTACATCCGGGAAATCCTGCTGCAACTGCACCATACTGTTGCCCACTTCACAGACCAATACACCATCGTCGGTCAGGTGTGCGCTGGCTTCACGCAATATACGCCGGGTCAAAGCCAGCCCATCTGCACCAGATGCTAACCCTAACTCCGGTTCATGCAGATATTCTTCCGGCAAGTCGGCCATGTCTTCGGCATCTACGTACGGGGGGTTGGTGACAATTAAATCGTACTGCGCACCGGCCAGGGCCTGATAACCATCTGACAAAATTGGAAATACCCGATGTTCCAAGCCATGCTGCTCGATATTGTACTGCGCGACTTCCAGCGCATCTTCACTTATGTCAACCGCATCGACTTCTGCATCTTCAAAAGCATAGGCACAGGCAATAGCAATACAGCCTGACCCCGTACATAAATCGAGAATGTGCTGTGGTGTTTTACCATTTAACTGCCGGATAAATTTCTGCGCTATCAGTTCAGCAATCGGTGAGCGCGGCACCAGTACCCGTTCATCAACATAAAATGCCAGGCCGGCAAAATAAGCCTGTTTCGTCAGGTATGCTACTGGCATACGTTGCTCGATGCGCTGTTGCAATAAGGTGATATAAGCCTGCCGCTCAGACCGGGTAAGTCTTACCGGAAACAGTTTTTCGTCGGTCATTGGCGGCAAATGTAATACATAGCTCAGCAGGCTGGCCGCTTCATCCCAGGGATTATCAGTACCGTGGCCCAGATAGACTCCGGCCTGATTAAGTTTACTGACAGCAAAACGCAGCCAGTCGTGCACAGTTAACAGCTCAGTGACAGCATCACTGATCAGTTCAGGAGTAAACAGCGTTTCAACAGTGTCAGACATGATGGAATTAAGCTCTTTTTGTAATAACCGGTCAGTTTGAGTAGACTTGCGCCATGCAAAAGAAAGTCAGTGCAACATCAACAGATATAACCGCTGAAGACAGCCTGCTGTTTCGCCAGTCGATAACGGGCGCGCGGCCTATTGCGCAGGACAAGATACCGCCAGTTGCAGCCCCCCGCAAGCAAAAAAGCCGTACAGACGTCTTAACTAAACCGCGTGATGAAAATTTATTCTATTTTTCTGATGAGTTTGAAGGCTA
>JBFKFH010000330.1:0-2121 GCA_041618685.1 Rheinheimera sp. | reverse complement strand
CCGGGCCATATGCTGGTTACCGATCTGCGTAATAGTCAGCTGTCGCTGTTTTAAACTGCCATGCCGGAGCCGCCACATTGGCGGCCCCGATATAGCGGATTAGTGCTGTAACGCCTGGGCTAAATCGGCTATCAAATCATCTGCGTCTTCTACGCCAATACTAAAACGGATTAAATCGTCGGTAACACCTGCTGCGGCACGACTGGCTGCATCCATAGCCGCATGGGTGGTGCTGGCAGGATGACAAGCCAGGCTTTCCAAATCGCCCAAACTTACCGCCTGAGTGAATAGCTGCAGTTTATCCAGCACGCGGGCAGCGCGGTCGAAACCGCCAGCCAGCTCAATACTGACCATGCCACCAAAGGCACCGATGGTTTCTGCCAGTGCTGGATAACCAGCGTCGGTTTTCAGCCCCGGATAGATCACTTTATCCACTTGTGGATGCTGTGCCAGATAAGCCGCCACTTTGGCAGCACCTGCCAGATGCGCATCCATCCGCAGTGCCAGTGTACGCATACCACGCTGCAGCAGGTAAGCTTCCTGCGGGCCTATTGGCGCACCGATATGCTTCAGGGCAATGGTGCGAATGCGTTGCATCAACTCACTACGCCCGGCCACCACACCGGCAATAATATCGCCATGTCCGCTTAAATACTTGGTGCCGCTGTGCATAACAATATCAATACCATGCTCAAGTGGCTTAAACAGATAAGGCGTGAGGAACGTATTGTCACATACCGTCAGCGCGCCACATTTTTTGGCCGCCGCTATTACCTTGCGATAATCACTGACTTTCAGGTTCGGGTTAGTTATTGGCTCAAACAACACCAGCTTTGTTGCCGGGTTTATGTTGGCTAATAAATCATCATCAGACGCATAGCGACTGACCTTAATGCCAGCACGGGTCAGGGTATTAACTAAAAAGGCTGCGGTACCGCCGTACACCGGGTCAATAAAGGCAATTTCATCGCCGGCACTGACCAGCGCATAAAAAATGCTGCTAACCGCCGCCATGCCGCTGGCAACAACTAATGCTTCATCCGCACCTTCCAGCTGCGCCAGTTGCTGCTCTAAAGCATCAACCGTCGGGTTAGCCATCCGGCTATAAATATAGCCTTTTTGCTGACCGGCAAAACGTGCCTTGCCTTCCTCCGCGGTGCCGTAAGTAAAGGTACTACTTTGGTAAATCGGCGTGGTTAGCGCGCCCGTTTGTGCATCAGCACCACTGCCGCTGTGTAACAATTGAGTTTTAAATTTCATTTTTTGCTTCCGTTATACAGCCGTTTTCAGATCGGAATAATGTTGCTGCGCTACATCCGGATGCGAGCGCAAACGTCCTTTTAATACATTCTGCCCCACCTGATAAAACAGCGGGTTGTTCGGATCGCTGGCCGGGCCTTTCGCCTGCTGTGCCAGTTCTTCCGGTAAGGGTAATAGCGGCACTGTAGCATCAAGCTGCGCAGCCATAAAGAAGGCACACGACAACCGTTCAATACCCGCTGGCGGACTGACTACCCGATGGTTAGTTGCGCGCAAATAACCATTGGAAGCAAGTTCCAGCAACTCACCGATATTCACCACAAAAGCACCCGGCAATGGTGTTGCACTTACCCAGCCATTATCCGTTTGCACTTCCAGCCCGGACTGGCCATCTTGCAATACCAGCGTTAAATAACCCGGGTCTTTGTGTGCGCCAACGCCCTGTTCTTGCTCTGGCGCGCTGCGCCCCGGATAGCGGATTAATTTCATATGGCTGTATGGGCCATCTTTTATCGTGGCATCAAAAGCCGATTCGCTCTGCCGCAGTACCAGCGCAAACGCCCGCAACAAGGTGGTGGTAATGTCTGTCAGCTGCGCCTGCCATTGTAGCAGTGCCGGTTGCATGCCCGGTAGCGCCGCCGGCCACTGATTAGGCCCATATAACCGCCACCATGCAGGCTCTTCAGCATGCAGGGTTACCGCCGGCTGCTCGGCCATAATATCAAACTGTTCACGCTGATCGGCTTTGCCTTGCGTCAGCTCGCCACCTAAGCGGGTGTAACCGCGAAAGTGCGGCGACTGCGTCATTTGCACCGACTGCTTTTGTGCGGCAGGTAATGCAAAAAAGTCTGCCGCCAGCTG
>JBFKFH010000329.1:0-2130 GCA_041618685.1 Rheinheimera sp. | reverse complement strand
GCCAAGCTGCAACTTAGCTTATTCAGGTTGTCGGCAGCACTCTTAAGAACTTTAGGAAAAAATTTAAGTTTTTTTTAATTAAGTTATTTGGCAATAAAAAAGGCCACCCCAGGCTATGTAACCCGAGGTGAGCCAGCTTCAGACGCAACACGCATCATGTTGAGTTCAACACACTGAGTGCAGCCTGCGGTTTTTGGTTCGCCTGCGCCAGTATTGTCGTACTGCTTTGTTGAATAATTTGAGTTCGGGTTAACTCTGTCGTCTCCTTGGCATAATCGGTATCGCGGATACGGCTGCGCGATGCCGATACATTTTCACTGATATTACTCAGGTTACGTACCGTCGTTTCCAGCGTATTTTGCCAGGCCCCCAAATCCGTTCTACCGGTATCTACAGCTAAAAGTGCTGCATCCAGTCTGTCCAGCGTGTCAGCAATATCGTCTGTTCCCAACACTATGCCTGAAATATCCAGCCCGGCAGCATCACTGCCATAATTTCGGGATAAGTCGATGCTAATGGACTGACCGGCATTCGCGCCGACCTGAAATACCGCCATGTTTGCTGAGCCATCCAGGAGTTTAATACCACTAAACTCGGTGTTATCGGCAATACTTTGAATCGACGCACTAAGCGCGTCAAATTCACTTTGCAAAGCAGCAATATCTGCCGGAGTATTGATGCCATTTTCAGACTGAACGGCTAGTACCCTAAGACGCTGTAACCCACCCTGTATTTCGTCCATTCCACCGTCAGTTACCTGTACCAATGATATAGCGTCATTCGCATTTCGCACGGCCTGATCCAAGCCGTTTACCTGGCTTGTCAGCACATTTGAGATCACCAAGCCGGCCGCATCGTCTGCAGCCCGGTTTATTCGCAAACCGGACGCCAAACGTTCAAAGCTGGTGGACAACCCCATAGTTGCGTTACTGAGCAAACGCTGAGACGCTAAAGACGACTGGTTGCTATTCACAACAAGTGCCATTTCTCAGCTCCTAATTTTCAAACCTCAGCAGCCAGACCCAACGTCCGGCTATCTGATATTACTGCAGTAAGCTCAGCGCTGCCTGTGGCCGCTGGTTAGCCTGCGCCAGCACGGTAGTACTGGTTTGCTGCAGGATCTGTGTCCGCGTCAGCTCTGCTGTTTCCTTAGCAAAATCGGTATCACGGATCCGGCTGCGGGCACCCGCCACGTTTTCAGAGATGTTGGTCAGGTTGCGGATCGTTGCCTGAAAGCGGTTTTGAATCGCACCCAAGTCAGCCCGGGTACCATCAATAATGCCAATGGCGCTATCCAGTGAAGCCAGTGCCGCAGATGCGCCGCCAACCGACGATACACTCAGATTGTTCAAGCCAAGCGCCGATGCGCCATAACCGCCTGAACGCGATAATCTGATATTGATATTCTGTCCGGCATTCGCTCCCACCAGGAAAGTCGCCGAAAAACTACCAGCTAATAAGTTCTGGCTACCGAACTGCGTAGTCGACGCAATACGGCTAATCTCCAGCTTTAACTGCGCCACTTCTTTTTGCAGTGCAGCCCGGTCAGATGAACTGTTAATACCGTTTTGCGATTGAATAGCCAGTACACGAATACGCTGTAGCGAGTTGGTAATTTCTTCCATCGCGCCTTCTGCTACCTGTGCCAGCGAAATACCATCGTTAGCATTACGTGCAGCCTGGTCTAAACCATTAATCTGGCTGGTTAAACGGTTTGATATCTGTAAACCGGCGGCATCGTCTGCTGCACTGTTGATGCGAAAACCTGACGATAAGCGTTTAAATGCGGTGTCCAGTGAATTGCCTGAATTAAATAATTGCCGCTGAGCGCTCAACGACGAAGTATTGGTATTGACATATAAGCTCATAGTAACCCTCCAATAATACAATTAAACACTAGCCAAATAACCATAATCAGCTACTTAACTTAAATTCCGTGTTACATATATATCGGATAACTAAGCTAAAACTTTAGATATCTACACAAAATGACAGTAATAAATAAAAATAAACATATAAATAAAATAAACATAAAAAAAGCCGCAGAGCGGCTTTTTTTATGTTTATCGGGAGTTGTTAATTATTAGCCCTGTAATAGGCTCAGCGCTGCCTGTGGCCGCTGGTTAGCCT
>JBFKFH010000328.1:0-2160 GCA_041618685.1 Rheinheimera sp. | reverse complement strand
GTTGTTTCTGGCTCAATAGCAGCCACGCCAGCACGGCAGTCAGGCTGACATAAAAATACCCCGTCAGGTTCTGATACTGCAGTTGTGCCGTTGTATCGGTTGCCAGCCACGCTACCAGTGCGTCACTGCCTACTACCCAGCTCAAACCCAGCAGTAAGTAGATGAATGCACCGCACCAAGGCCGTTGCAAAAGAGAGCCAAATTTCGTCCGGGCAGTTTCTGTCATCAAAGTTGCATTACACCTAAGTGTCATAGAAGTGTTAAAAGCATAGCAAATAATTGCAGCAGTTAATCTAAGTTGTGGTTAATTATGAAATTCAGTAAAAAAAGCCCGCCCAATTGCGGGCTTTTTTATTAGAACGAGTACACCAAAGTCAACGACGTTTGGGTGTCGGTGCTTTTTTTGCCAACGGGTACATCAGAGTCATTCTGCACAACAAAAGCTGCTTTCATTTGCAGTGAACCATTCACCTTAGCCAGCAAGGCAGTTTCGGCGACGGTACGGGTGTTGTCATCACCATACTCAATACTTAACGTTTGAGAGAAACTGGCGGATTCACTAATAGTCCAGTTAAACGCTGCTGCGCCACGCAGAATAAGGCCATTTTCTGTTTCGCCGGTCGAGCGTTCACCGCTAAAATAACCCGGACCAATTTCAGCATCCAGCGACTTATCTTCGGCATTGTACAACCGGGTACCATAACCGACAGCAACGGTAGTGTACTTCAGATAGGCACCAAATTTATCATCGGTATAAGAGCCAAACACGAATAGCTTATCGAACTCTTCGCCCAGCTTATACGCCGCTTTAGCCGACAACTGATAACGCTCGGCAGAGCGCTCATTCACTTTCTCACCGTTGTCGGCTGTTTTCTCATCCTCTTTGAAGTACGCACTGAAAATATACTGGTTACTCCAATGCGTCAGCTCCTGTTTGGCATCTATTTTACCTGTGACCGAGGTACCCACAGTGTTTCCTGAGGTCGTAATAGCACCAAGTTCAGCCGAGGTGGTCCATACCTTGTCAGTAGCGGCAGCATCTTTGGCCTGCACTTGCAGACTGGCAATGATGGCCAATGCCAGAACTGAATAAAACTTCATAATTACTCCTGCTTGTCTTTCTTGATATGAACATCCATTTGTGGAAATGGAATAGC
Organism: Rheinheimera sp.; assembly: GCA_041618685.1. GTDB lineage: Bacteria > Pseudomonadota > Gammaproteobacteria > Enterobacterales > Alteromonadaceae > Alishewanella. The sequence continues at coordinate 1,003 of JBFKFH010000328.1, read as the reverse complement.
TATCCCCTGCTCATCAAACGTCAACTTAACTTTTTCCAGTATGTCCCAATAGACATTCCAGTAATCCGCTGAATTTACCCAGGGCCGGACATTAAAATTCACTGACGAGTCAGCCAGTGCACTGACTTTTACCACCGGCGCCGGCTCCGGCAATATCCGCGGGTCATCTTTTAGCATTTGTTCGAGCAGCTGTTTGGCTTTACGTAAGTCAGAGTCATAGCCAATACCAATGACAAGGTCGACACGGCGAATGGGTTCTGCGGAATAGTTGGTAATGGCGCCACCGGTGATTTGGGCATTAGGCACAATCACTAATTTATTGTCCGGGGTTTTCATAATCGTCTGGAATATCTCAATTTTATCCACGGTTCCAGAGATACCGCCTGCATCAATAAAATCACCGGATTTGAACGGCCTGAACAGGATTATCAGAATGCCCGACGCAAAGTTTGCCAATGACCCCTGCAGTGCCAGGCCTACTGCCAAGCCTGCTGCACCTAAAATGGCAATAAATGACGTGGTCTGTACGCCAACTTGCGATAGCGCCATCAACACAGTCGCGATGAGAATAATGGCATACACAATACTGGCAACAAAAGACACTACAGCTTTATCGACAGCTCGACTTAGCAGGGCCTTTTCCACCAAACGCCGTAAAGTTTTCGCCAACAGCCGGCCAATATAAAAAATCACTATTGCAGCAACAAGCTGTAATAAGTAGCCCAACATCAGCTCATGATTTTCCTCAAAAAGTTGGGTAATTTTGTCCATAACACGCTCCTGTGACTAATCCAGAAAATAACACAGCGGAAATAGTAACATAGATGACGCCAGCACGGCAGGGTGAACCAGCCCGGGGTTAGCGCAACTGAGACGAAAGAAAAAGGCTTGGTGATAAAAGCAAATTTAGGTAAAATGCCGGTCCGCGATGGTGATTGTAGCTCAGTTGGTAGAGCCCCGGATTGTGATTCCGGTTGTCGTGGGTTCGAGCCCCATCAGTCAC
>JBFKFH010000327.1:0-2197 GCA_041618685.1 Rheinheimera sp. | reverse complement strand
CCGGTTTCGATTTGGACGATTATCTGGCAGCCATTGCAGAAGTACCTATTATAGATGAAGCCAAACTGCCCGCGATGTTGAATATGCTATCGTCTCTGGCGCTGCAAATTACCGAACTTAATGTGGCAAACCGGCGTTACCAGCGCAGCCTGCAACAGACAGAACAACAAATTGCGTTACGCACCCAGGAGCTGCTGCTACAAAATCAAATTCTCAGCCAGATAAGTGAAGACGCCGCGCTGTCGACGATTTTGCATAGCCTGGCAACTCAGGTCGAGCTGCTGCACCCGGACATACTGTGCTCTATTTTACTGCTAAGCGAAGACGGCAAAACACTGCATCATGGTGCGGCGCCGTCATTGCCGGATGAATACAACAATGCTTTGGATGGTGTTAGTGTTGGCATTGGCGTCGGCTCTTGCGGCACCGCCGCGGCCACCGGCGATACGGTCATTGTGGCTGATATCAGCACGCACCCTTACTGGCAGCCCTATCTGGCACTGGCGCAACTGGCCGACGTCAAATCCTGTTGGTCGCAGCCAGTTAAAGATGCCCAGGGCAAAGTACTAGGCACCTTTGCTATTTATCAGCGGCACCCCGCCGAGCCATCGGCAGAATTTCTGCAAAAAATTAAAACCTACAGCAATCTGGCTGAAGTAGCGATAAGCCGCTGCTTAAGCGCCAGCGAAATTCGCCGGCTGGCATTTTATGACAGCCTGACAGGCCTGGCTAATCGCAGCTTGCTCGAACAGCATTTGTTGCAAGCTATGGCATCCAGCCAACGCAGCAAACTGCACTGTGGTTTAATGTTTGTTGACCTGGACAATTTTAAGCCAGTCAATGATATCTACGGCCATAAAATGGGCGATATGGTATTGGTGGAAGTCGCCCGGCGCCTGATGCAAACCGTACGCTCTGCCGATACCGTAGCCCGCTTTGGCGGAGATGAGTTTATTGTCTTGCTTCGTGATATTGACTCAGATGCCGGCTGTGCCAGGCAACATATTGAGCATATTGCCGCGAAAATTGCGCAAGAATTAGCCCGCCCTTACCCGCTGTCCGCACAGCTTATGCATCAATCTACCTGCAGTATCGGCATGGTACAGTTTAACGGTGAAACCAACTGTGATGAATTACTACGTCATGCTGATATGGCCATGTATCAGGCAAAGCGCCAGGGGCAGAACATCCCCTGCTGGTTTAGGCCCCCCACCAACCGGCGTATTTAACCGCAAAATAACGCATTTGCCGCTGTGATCAGCGCATTAAAATGTAACAGCTGTTGTCAACAGCTTGACATGTCAGCGGGCGGCGCTGACTATAGCTGCGGTCTTACGTTTTAAACGTCTGTTAACACAACAATAAGATAGAGTAGAACATGAAAAAAACCATTCTGATGCTGGCATTAGCCAGCAGTTTCGCGATTGCTGACGAAGGCATGTGGATGCCACAACAATTGCCTCAAATTGCCAGCGAATTAAAAGCTGCCGGCCTGGCGCTGGACCCGGCCGATTTAACCAAGCTGACAGAGTTTCCAATGGCAGCAATTGTTAGTTTAGGCGGTTGCTCCGCTTCATTTGTCTCGCCAAATGGCCTGGTTGCCACAAATCATCACTGTGTTTACGGCAGTATTGCCCACAACTCCACACCGGAAAACGACCTGCTGGCAAACGGATTTTTAGCCAACAGTCTTACGGACGAAGTTGCCGCCGCGCCGGGCAGCAGAATTTATGTTACCAAAGCAGTCGACAACGTTAGTGAACAAATTATCGATGCGAAAACAGCCCGTCTGAGCGGCAAAAAACGTGTCGACGCCATTGAAGCCAATCAAAAAGCCCTAGTTGCCGAGTGCGAAAAAGACCAGGGTCATCGCTGCACGGTTGCCGCCTACTACGGCAGTTTAGAGTTTTATTTAATTAAACAGCTGGAAATCAAAGACGTCCGCTTAGTACACGCTCCGGCTGAGGGTGTTGGCAAATTTGGTGGCGATACCGACAACTGGATGTGGCCTCGCCACACCGGTGACTATGGCTTTTACCGGGCCTATGTCAGCCCGGAAGGTAAGTCAGCTGATTACCATACTGATAATGTGCCGTACAAACCTGATTTTCATCTGACACTAGCCAAAGATGGCGTTAAAGCCGGTGATTTCGTGATGGCGCTGGGCTACCCCGGCCGGACTAACCGTCATCGCCTG
>JBFKFH010000326.1:0-2235 GCA_041618685.1 Rheinheimera sp. | reverse complement strand
GGTATCAAGGTTGTGGTTGTAATAGTCTAAGCCGGCCTGCGCCAATGTTTGCGCCTGGTCGCCGCTTAACATGCCCAGTGTCATGCAGGTTTCCAACCCCATTTTTTTTACGCCCTGCACCATTTCAATAATGTAGGGCATGTCGCGTTGCTTGGGGTTAGTCCAGGCCGCCCCCATACAAAAGCGGGTTGCGCCTTTATCTTTGGCTGCTTTGGCTTGCGTTAGCACTTTCTCAACTTCAAGCAGGCGCTCACGCTCCAGACCTGTATTGTAATGACCACTTTGCGGACAATATTTGCAGTCTTCCGCGCAGGCACCGGTTTTAATTGATAACAGCGTGCTGACCTGCACTTCATTTGGGGTAAAGTGTTGCCGGTGCACCGTTTGTGCCTGAAACAGCAAATCATTAAACGGCAATGCATATAGTGCATTTACCTCGGCAAGGGTCCAGTCGTGACGTACGGCAGCCTGCATATTTATCCCTGTTCAGATTGAGGTTATAAAAGTTTTCGGCTAGTCTACCCACCGCCCCGGCGTTGTCAACGCTGACCAGAATAATAACTTTACTACAGGTCAAATAATGAGCATTGATTTAACTTTTGATCGTGAACATATCTGGCATCCCTATACCTCAATGCTTGATCCGTTGCCGGTGTATCCGGTCGTGGCGGCTCAGGGCTGCGAGTTAGTACTGGAAAATGGTCAGCGCTTGGTAGACGGCACTGCGTCTTGGTGGTCGGCGGTTCATGGATACAATCATCCTGAGCTTAATGCGGCGGTAACCGAGCAGCTGGGCAAAATGGCGCATGTGATGTTTGGCGGCATTACACACCCGCCGGCCGTTGAACTGTGCCAGCGTTTGCTCAGGCTGGTGCCACAGAACTTAACCAAAGTGTTTCTGGCCGACAGCGGCTCAATCGCTGTCGAAGTCGCGATAAAAATGGCTTTGCAGTATTGGCTTGCCAGTGATACACCAAAAAAGCAAAAGCTTATTAGCCTGCGTAAGGGCTATCACGGCGATACCTTTGCCGCGATGGCGGTATGCGATCCGGTTGATGGCATGCACGACATGTTCGCCGGCTTGCTACCACAGCATTACTTTTTACCCGCACCGGTCAGCCGTTTTGACGGCGAATTTATCGAAGCAGATATTCAGGTGCTTGAGCAATTGCTGGCAATACATCATAGCGAAATCGCAGCATTGATCCTCGAACCAATAGTGCAAGGCTATGGCGGCATGCGTTTTTATCATCCTGAGTATTTGCGTCGTGCCCGTGCTTTGTGCAGCCATTATCAGGTATTACTGATAGCCGACGAAATTGCTACGGGCTTTGGCCGCACCGGTAAATTGTTTGCCTGCGAACATGCGGCTATTCAGCCGGATATTATGTGTGTTGGCAAGGCATTAAGTGGCGGTTACATCACGCTGGCCGCTACGCTGTGTACTGATGAGGTGGCGCGCGGTATAAGTTTAAGTGCAGCGGGCGGCTTAATGCACGGCCCTACCTTTATGGCCAACCCTTTGGCCTGTGCTGTCGCCAATGCCAGTTTACAGCTGATTGAACATGGCAACTGGCAGCAGCAGGTTGCTGATATTGAACAACAATTAAAGCACGAGCTGGCTGCATGCCGGCAGTCTTCACTGGTGAAAGATGTGCGTGTACTGGGCGCCATTGGCGTGCTTGAGATGCATGACAAAGTTAACGTTGCCGCATTGCAGCAGCAATTTGTTGAACAAGGGGTATGGATCAGGCCTTTTAATCACCTGATCTATGTGATGCCGCCCTTTATTATTACCGCTGCGCAGCTAAGCAAATTAACCAACGCCATGCGCAAGGTAGTTGGCGTTTAAATCAGCGGTGTCAGGCCTTGGTTAAGTTTGCACATACAGATACAGCAATAACCCTACACTGGTTAGTAGCAGAATAATAATATTGACATGCAAATGATCACCTCGCCGGCGCAGCCGTAAGCGGTTTAACAGCAAACTTAAGCCGCTTGCCAGCACCACCAGCCACAGCACGGACTGCAGATAGCGTGTCAGCTCCGGATGCCAGTCCGAGCGGATTTCTAAGCCCCAATAGCGTACTAACCCGGTATCCATATCTGGCCGGGCGAAGTGCGCCAGGATCAAACCGGCAATAAACAATAGCCAGCCGAGTATCGCCAACCAGCTAAATGCCCGGCATAGTAGATCCGGCCCATCACGGCGTTCAAATTTTTCTGCTTTTTGCT
>JBFKFH010000325.1:0-2319 GCA_041618685.1 Rheinheimera sp. | reverse complement strand
GAACGATTTAAGCTACTCAGAAAATTTCCTGCATATGTTGTTCTCGGTTCCGGCTGAAGATTACGTGGTAAGCCCGGTTCTGGCCAAAGCCATGGACCGCATTTTTATGCTGCATGCAGACCATGAACAAAATGCGTCGACGTCGACGGTACGCTTAGCCGGCTCTTCAGGTGCGAATCCTTATGCGTGTATTGCGGCGGGTGTAGCGTCATTGTGGGGCCCTGCACACGGCGGTGCAAATGAAGCCTGCCTGAAGATGTTACAGCAAATTGGTTCTGTTGACCGTATCCCGGAATTTGTTGCCCGGGCGAAAGACAAAAACGATTCTTTCCGTCTGATGGGCTTCGGTCACCGTGTCTACAAGAACTTTGACCCACGCGCTAAAGTTATGCGTGATACCTGCCATGAAGTGTTAAAAGAACTGAATATCAAAGATCCACTGTTAGACGTAGCAATGGAACTCGAGCGTATCGCACTGGAAGACCCGTATTTCATTGAGAAAAAACTGTATCCGAACGTCGATTTTTATTCAGGCATTATCCTGAAAGCTATCGGTATTCCAACCAGCATGTTTACAGTAATTTTCGCCATGTCACGCACTGTTGGCTGGATCTCACATTGGGATGAAATGCTGGGTGAGAAAGGCCATAAAATCGGCCGTCCGCGTCAGTTGTATACTGGCCATACCGCCCGTGACTTCACGCCATTAGACAAGCGGTAATTTAGTAATAATCACAAAAAGCGGCTCAGGCCGCTTTTTTTATTCAAGCCAAAACCGATACGCTTGTTTGCAGCCGGCAACGAAAACAGGCAAAATCGCGCCATCTTAGTATATGGACTCCCTGCCCCATATGAGCGGTTTCAATGTTCAGCAATTTCGTCAACAGTTTCGCTTTTTTCAGCATAATCCCGATTGGGTATATCTGGACAACGCGGCTACGATGCATAAACCCGATGCTGTAATAGCTGCAATGGCCGAGTTTTATCAGCGAAACAACAGTAATGTGCACCGCGGCGCCCACCAATTAAGCCAGCTTGCGACCGCGCAGTTTGAACAAGCACGCACAACAGTCAAACACTTTCTTAATGCAACGCACAGCAACGAAATCATCTTTACCAGTGGCGCTACGGCAGCATTAAACCAGATTGCATTCGGATTAATGCATACCGTACTGCAACCCGGAGATCGTGTTCTGCTGACACAGCTGGAGCATCACGCCAATATCGTGCCGTGGCAACTCCATTGCCAACGCCACGGTGTCATCATTGATATAGTGCCCTTGACGCCAGAATATCAGCTTGACCAAACTGCTTACCTGCAACTACTGCAGCTAAAACCCAAAGTTGTCAGCTTTAGCCATATCTCAAATGTTTTAGGCCATATTCAGCCGGTGGCTGACATGGTCAGGCTGGCAAAAGAAGCCGGTGCCGTTACCGTGATTGACGGTGCTCAGGGTGCGGTATTTGAGCAACCTGACATGCAACAGCTGGACTGTGATTTTTATGTGTTTTCCGGCCATAAACTTTACGGGCCGACGGGCATTGGTGTGCTGTACGGCAAAAAAGCCTGGCTAGAACGTTTAACACCAATATTTGCCGGTGGTGAAATGATTGAACATGTCAGTTTCAGCGGCACGACGTTCAACAAACTACCGTTCCGCCTGGAAGCCGGCACACCTAATATTGCTGGTGCTATCGGCTTGTCTGCCGCCATTGACTGGTTACAAAACTTCGACACCAAACAATTACAGCAACATAAATTATTGTTACTAAAAGCGTTCTATAGTGGCCTGTCAGAAATAAAAGGCATAGATATTTTATCTCTGCCTGTGCATAATGCCGGCATAGTGGCATTAAATGTTGACAATGAGCACCCTGCTGATGTTGCTGAACTTCTGAATCAGCAGCAGGTTGCCGTACGTTCAGGCCAACATTGTGCTATGCCATTATTTAGCTACTTAGCGCGGCACGGTGCAGTGAGATTTTCCTTTGCCGCTTATAATACGCTGGACGATGTAAACCGGTGCTTGTTCGCATTGGAGCAAGCTGTGGAGATTTTAACTGCATGACATTAGAACAATTATTAGCAGATACAAAACCCGCTTTATCAGATATTCAACAACATGATTTGGCTGATATTCAGCAGGCGAAAGACTGGCAAAGTAAATACAGAGTGCTGATGCAGCTGGGTAAAAAGCTTCCGGCTATACCAGAAAAGATGAAACAACCCGAATTGCTGGTAAAAGGCTGTGAAAGCCGGGCCTGGTTGCTGCATTATCACAATGCAGCCGACGATCGGCACTATTTTGTGCTCGACAG
>JBFKFH010000324.1:0-2344 GCA_041618685.1 Rheinheimera sp. | reverse complement strand
GGGCAGCGCTGTAACTTTGCTATTACTAACCAGTGCAGCTTTCTCTCGCGTGTTGCCGATGTCCAGCAGTAAATACATATCAATCTCCCGCGCGCAAACTAAGTTCCCCGCCAAAATAACTCTGCACACCACTGGCTGTTCGGATCAATAAGGCCCCCTGCTTATCGACCCCAAGGCATACCCCCGTAATATTCTCAGTACCGGTTAACTTTACCCGTTGCTGCTGATACTGGTTTACTGCATTAAACTCATCAACAAAACAAGCGAACCCTGTATTATTGAATTCACTTAACATGCTAATTAATTGCTGTTGCAGTTCTACGACCAGTTGATTGCGGTCGATATTGCCGCCACATGCAGTAGTCAGATCTATATAGTGCTGGTCAATATTCGATTGAGCCTGTTGCGGTAAACTAATATTCATACCAATACCTATGATGACATTGCAGGCCGAATGCGCTTGACCGGTTAACTCAACTAAAATACCCGCCAGCTTTCGCCCTTCTATATACACATCATTGGGCCATTTTACCTTGGCATTCAGTTGGTATTGCCGCTTTAACAGGCGCACTAACGCTATGGCGACGACCAGACTAAGTCCCATTGCAGCCTGAATTCCCTGATCTAGCCGCCAATACATGGAGAAATACAAGCTTGCGGCAAACGGCGAGTACCAGCTTCGTCCGCGCCGCCCACGTCCTGCAGTTTGCGCTTCCGCTATCAGCGTATAACCTGGTTGTGATACTAGCCCTTCAGCGACCTTCTGCATGAGTTGGCTGTTAGTGGAATCGGTAATGCTTTGCACCAACACTTCAGGGTAAGCGGCTTGACGGTTACGATTAATCTTCGCTGCATCTAATAAAGTTATCGGCTGTGCTAAACGATAGCCTCTGCCTTTTACTTTAAAGATATCCAAACCAGTTTTTTGCAACTGCGTGATGTGATTAGCTATCGCGGTGCGGCTTATGCCTAAAGAGTCTGCTAGCTTCTGGCCGGATTGAAACTCACCGCTGCACAAAGTGTGCAGTAATTGACGCTGCGTTGCTAAACTGGCCCTAGTCATCTATTTTGCCATTACTGTTTAGCATCCGTACCTCGGGTTCCAACTGAATGCCGTATACTGAAAATACCTGGCGTTGAATTACTGCTATTAAGCTTTGCAGCTGCTCTGCAGTACCGTCGCCGTAATTCACCAATACCAATGGTTGCAACTGATAACACCCTATACCGTCATATTTCCTTCCTTTAAAGCCTTGTTGCTCAATCAGCCAGGCAGCAGGGACCTTCACCCGTCCATCTTGCTGATAGAAGCTCGGCAGGTTAGGAAACTCTTTCTGCAGTGCTAAAAATTGTTGCTCAGAAATCACAGGGTTCTTAAAAAAACTACCGCAATTTGCCAACACGGCTGGGTCGGGTAACTTACTACTTCGTATCGCTATTACCTGTTCATACACTGTTTTAATATCGACATTTTCGGGCAGATGATCCAGGCCTTTATACTGCAACACCGGCGTTGGCTGCTTGCGCAAACATAACCCTACAGCAACAATCACTCCACAGCCGGCAAGGCTCTGCTTAAATATGCTATCGCGGTAACCAAACTGACATCGACCCGCAGTGATACGCTGTACCTTTCTCAGCTCCCAGTGATAAAAGTCGATATAGAGACAACTATCAGCCAACTCCACGCCATAAGCACCGATATTCTGCACTGGGGCAGCGCCAACAGAACCAGGGATCAACGCGAGATTTTCTATACCCCATAATTGCTGCTGTACCGCCCAAGTCACTAGTTGATGCCAGTTGTGTCCAGCCTCAACGTGCACTAAAACATGCTGTTCATCAATCGCGCTCATTGCCTTTTCTTTTGCTACATAGCGGCAGATTGGTACTTCCAGATCTTGCGTAAAAATTGTATTGCTGCCTTCACCCAAAACCACTGGCGTTGTTTGCTGACTAAGTGTTTGTAGATCGGCTATCGAATCACACTCGATAATGGAACTAAGCCTGACATCTAAACGAAATGTGGAGTAAGGAATAGCGGAGAGATTTGTTAAAGTGCGCATAGTCAGGCCGGTTGTGGCGAATAACGCTATTGTAATGACGCTGCTGTTGTAGCGCAAATACCTTGTTGCCCTTTACTATTTCGACCTAGATTGCAAAAGCGTAATGTTGATTGGCGTTTGGGTTTGTTTCGTGCAGACAAATAAAAAGCCCCGCTCGTTGAGCGGGGCTGGAATTGGGAGCCTGGCGGTGAACTACTCTCGCATAGCGAATGCTACACTACCATCGTCGCAGCTGCGTTTCACTTCTGAGTTCGGAATGGGATCAGGTGGTTCCACAG
>JBFKFH010000323.1:0-2389 GCA_041618685.1 Rheinheimera sp. | reverse complement strand
TCAAACCCAGGTCAGTTTATCCAGACCACGCACGCTGCAGGAATACCAGAACGTGTTGTTTTCTAATCTGGAAGAACAAGAACGGTTGAACAAAATGATTAGCGACATGCTGTGGTTAGCGAAAAGCCAGAACGGGTTGATCACACTGCAAAAACAACCGTTAAATCTGGCCGACGAAATTCAGGCGATTTTTGACTTTTTCGAAGCATTAGCCGAAGAGTCTGGCGTTAGGTTACACTTTTCCGGCTCGACAATTATGCTGCAGGCTGACCGCACCTTACTGCGCCATGCGTTAACCAATCTGCTGTCAAACGCATTGAGGTATACTGCTGAGGGCCAAAGCATAACAGTAACAACGGCAATGGCATCAGCCGGCTCGGTCACTATTAGCGTTGAAAATCCTGGGCCGCCCATTCCGCAAGAGCATTTACCGTATTTATTTGAACGTTTTTATCGTGCTGACCAATCAAGACAACGGCATAGTGAAGGTGCGGGTTTAGGTTTGGCTATTACCAAAGCCATTGTTGAGGCGCATGAAGGTCATATCAGTGTCGAATCAGATCAGCAGAGCACCCGCTTTGTGGTCAGGCTGAAAACCGCCTGACCACTGCCTAACCTTAGAGACTGCGCTAAAGCTTCCCCGCGCAGTTTTTGTTTTAGCTAACTGAACTCATCAAAGGCGATGTTGCTTTCCGGCACCCCTCTGTCACGCAGTAACCGGATTGTGTCATCCATTAAGCCTTTGGGCCCGCACAGATAAAACTCAGGTTCGCCTTGCTCAACCACATTCTGCCAATTCAACGCCAGCACGTGCTGCGCATAGCCGGTCGCACCCAGCCAGCCTTTGTCCGGCCGTGACAACACCGGGTAGTAATGAAAATGCGGATACTGCTTCGCCAGTTCATAAAAGTAATCGACGTAAATCACATCATTTTCATTGCGGGCGCCGTAAAAGAAATGCAGCGGCCGTGGCGGCTTGTCGCCTTTATTGTTGCGATGCAGCGCTAACTGTTCTTCAATCAGCGCTTTTAATGGCGCCATGCCCGAGCCTGCCCCCACCAGCACCATGGTTTTGTCACTGCCTGGGTTAGCGTAAAACTCTTCAAACGGCCCTAAAGCCTCAACCCGGTCACCAATGCGTAAGTTACCCAGATAATTAGAACCAATACCGGGTAATACCGACGGGTTAGTCGCGCTTTGCAGCTTAATGACAAACACTAACTCGTTTGTAGCTTCATCTATGCCGGCTAAAGAATAGCTTCTGCTACAGGCACCATGTTGATAGTTTAACCGGGCAATGTGCTGCCAGTCCGGTTGCAATGAACCTGGCACATCTGCCGGCACTGAACAGCCACTGGCCTTCGGGATAAAGAAGCGCATAAACGCACCGGCTTTATACCGCATGGGTACCTTAGACTGGGTGGTAAAGCGCAACTCTTTAATAAACGGGCTTAAAAAGGTGCTGCTGACTAATTCCAGCTGGTACTTTTTCGCATCGGTAATATCCATCAGTGTCATATGCTCAACATCATCACTGAAGTGCTGGCAAGCCAACCGGTAGCCCTGTTCCAGTTCGAAGGCGCTGAAGTGTTGCAGATCCGCCGCGGTGGTTTTCACATTTTGATTTATCATGATACGGCACCGGCCACAGGTGCCGCCGCCGCCGCAGGTGGAAGGCAAAATGATATTATGCTCAACCAAACCATCTAATAAATTTTTATGGTTGGAAAACGCCACCTGGCCCAGGCTTTTCTGGTTACGGTCAAATAACTTAACTGTGGTTTTGCGGGCAAACAGCTTAATTTTATACTGACCGCGCAACGCCAGATCGACGGTCCAGACCATACCGGTGCCACTGAGCCACAAGGCGACAAAGGCAAATACCATCATCAACGCACTGTTAAAACTGCCTTCGTTGGCATAATCCATAAAATGCAGTTTTAGAAAAAAATCTGCCAGGCGTTTGTCATCATCACTGTGGCCGGCAATACGGCCTGAGTCTGCCTCAACATAGACGCTGGTGTTAATGTCATCGGCAAAGTTAACCTGCCACACCGCGTTCTTTTGTTTGAGTAAATCGGCAATCGGCGGCTGCAGCAATGTTGCAGACACGATTTCACCCGGCCCGCTATATGAAGCGCTGGCTAACTGCCGGGCAAAATCAGCATCGATCGTCAGTGGCTGGCCAGTCTGCGCATCGACCAAGCTGTGTTTGTTGACAAAGTTTGCGTACAAACCGCGCTGATGGTTAAGCAAATAATACGGTTTTTGCGCCAACTCAATTAACGTCAGCGTGGTGCTGGGCGCATTCTGCCGTAACACCTCGGCAGGCTCCTGCAACGTCAGCGTATTCCAGGCCAGCGACGGATGCTGATGCACTTTGTAGGTG
>JBFKFH010000322.1:0-2404 GCA_041618685.1 Rheinheimera sp. | reverse complement strand
GAGCAGCAACAGCGGCATGCCCAGTATCATGGCACCGCCTATAACCTTGAGCCGAACTTAAAAGCCAACCCGGGTGGCCTGCGCGATATTCAAACCATAGGCTGGGTGGCTAAACGGCACTTTCAAACCCGCACCATGCGTGAACTGGTGGCGTATCAGTACCTGACCGAAGATGAATATCAGGAACTGATGGAATGTGAAGCTTACCTGTGGCAGATGCGTTTTGCGCTGCATATGGAAGCTGGTCGCAATGAAAACCGTATTCTGTTTGACTATCAGCCCGCGGTTGCGGAGAGGCTGGGGTTTGGCGCCGATGGTAAAGCCTCTGTCGAGCGTATGATGAAGCGTTTTTTTCGCACCGTGCAGCGCGTTAGCGAGCTGAACGAAATGCTGCTGCAGCACTTTGATGGCAGTATTTTAAACCACACAGAAAAAGTAAAAACGCTTATTCTGGATGATTACTTCGAGCTACAGGGCCATTTAATTGTCGCCCGTGACAACGCGGTCTTTGCCCGGCGTGACAACTTGCTGCGGCTGTTCTGGCATATTGCCAACAACTCAAATATTACCGGTGTCCACTCCTCCACGATGCGGCTGGTACGCCAGGTGCGCCGACGTTTAATGGGTGACTTGCAAGACTATGAAGCCTGCCGGCAGCTGTTTTTAGCCATAGTGCGCCACCCACGCGGCATGGACAAAGCCATAACGCTAATGCACCGCTACGGCGTGCTGGCAGCTTATTTACCGCAGTGGCGCAATATTGTCGGTCAGATGCAGTTTGATTTATTTCATGCCTACACCGTCGACGAGCACACCCACCGTTTACTGAAAAATCTGTACAAATATACGCTGAGCGAACATGACAGCGAATTTCCGCTATGCAGCGACATCGTCAAAAGAATGGAAAAGCCTGAGTTGCTGTATCTGGCCGGTATTTTTCATGATATTGCCAAAGGCCGCGGCGGTGATCATTCCGAACTGGGCGCGATGGATGTGCGTGAGTTTGCCAAGCTGCATAAGCTCAGCGAATTTGACAGCAAACTGATAGCCTGGCTGGTAGAGCACCATTTACTGATGTCGGTTACTGCCCAGCGCCGTGATATTCACGACCCGGCGGTCGTCGCTGAATTTGCCGAAAAAGTGCGCGACGAAACCCGGCTGAATTACCTGTACTGCTTAACGCTGGCCGATATTCGTGCGACCAACGATAACCTGTGGAACGACTGGAAAGGCTCGTTGCTGCGGGAGCTGTTTCTGGCGACACAAAAAGCCTTCCGCCGTGGCCTGGAAAAACCGATGGACCTGCGCGATCTAATCCGCGAAAACCAGGCTGAGGCGATGCCGCTACTGCTCAAGCAAACCTTTATTGAAAGCGAAATTCTGCATTTATGGAGCCGGATAAAAGCTGATTACTTTGCCCGTTACAGCGCAAAACAGATAGCCTGGCACTGTGAACATATTTTGCGGCACAAAAACCCGGACGAACCATTAGTACTGATCAGTAAAGCGCCTATTCGGGGCGGCACCCAGGTGTTTATTTACACCAAAGATCAGCCCAAGCTGTTTGCCCGCTTAGTGGCCGCACTGGACAGCAAGAAAGTGAATATTTTTGATGCCCAGATCATGACCAATAAAGACGGCTATGCCATGGACACCTTTGTGGTGCTGGAGCAAAACGGCGACCCGGTTAATTCACCCTCGCGCCAGCAAAGCATTAAGCGCGCCTTGGAGCTGTTTATTGCCGGTAAGCCAGATTTATCGCGGCAAAAAACCCGATTATCCCGCCAGATGCGCCAATTTAACGTACCGCCCAAAGTGGTATTTTTACCCGGCAATACCAGCAAACGCACAATGATAGAGCTGGCGGCATTAGATACGCCGGGCCTGCTGGCCAATATCGGTGAAGTGTTTCAGCGTTGTGACGTAAATATTCATGCGGCGAAAATAACTACCATTGGTGAGCGGGCAGAAGACTTTTTTATGATTTCAAATAGCGAAGAGCAGGCCCTAACCAGTGAGCAACAAAGCACACTGAAACGGGCACTGATCGAGCAACTTTCACAGCAAACAGAAGGCCAGTAGACACAATGTCAGAGTTAAGAAACATCATTGAGCACGCTTTTGAACAGCGTGCCGACATTACCCCCACTAACGTCAGTGCCGAGGTAAAAACGGCAGTAGCCAGCGCCATTGCCATGCTCGATGACGGCAGCGCCCGGGTAGCGGAGAAAATTGCCGGCGAATGGGTGGTGCATCAATGGTTGAAAAAAGCCGTATTGCTGTCATTTCGCATTAACGATAATGCGGTAATGGACGGCGCTGAAAACCGCTTCTTCGATAAAGTACCGATGAAGTATGCCGATTACACCGATGCACAATTTCGAGCTGAAGGCGTGCGCGTAGT
>JBFKFH010000321.1:0-2449 GCA_041618685.1 Rheinheimera sp. | reverse complement strand
TGCTCAATCATTGGCACAACACTGGGTATATATTGTGCGAATGCGGCGAGGTTAGCAGTGAAATGCTGATTTATTTGTGCAGAAATAGCCTTTTCCAGCTGAGCCTGTACCGCATCATCGGGTTCAAGCTGATAATTAATGTATTTCAGCATTTAGGGGCCTGATTAGTAATTTAGTTGTGTTGGCCGTAACTCTGGCGTGCGCGTTTACCTTGCTGAATTGTCAGTACACTGGCCGCTACAGCATCTTTTTCATCAGACAGTTTTGCCATTAAAGCGTGCAACCAGTCAAGGTTTTGCTGTAAAAAAGCCGCATACTGCTCAGGATTGTCACCTGGTTGTATTGGCTCGTGAAGAAGTGTATGAAGCTGCTGGCTGAGCACGGCAATATCTTCGACCGTATACAGCTCAGCACCAACCAGCTCATCTATCTGTAATCGCAGCAACTGGCATTGCTGCGCTTTATCTTGTAATAGCATCAAGCGCCTATTGCATGCTGATGATTTTTCTCGGCCTGTAGCTGATAACCCTTTTCCCGTTCGCTGACCGGTATTTGATCCCAGGCGCCTTTAATTGTCAGTAATATTTCCATTACTTCATCAAGCTTGGCAATGTTTTTTTCCCGGCTGGCCAGTATCAGATGGTTCAGCATAAAGTCGTACAGTGAAAACAGGTTATCAGACACTTCACCGGCACTCATATCCAGTGATCCCTGTAATGAAGAGATAATTGCCATGGCTTTACTGATTGCATTGGATTTACCGGCAAAGTCTTTGCGTTCAATACTGCCTTTGGCTTTAGCCATGTTTTCCAGCGCACCCTGCATTAGCAACTGTATAACTCTGTGTGGGTCTGCAACGGCCAGGTCGTCTTTAATACCAACCGCTTTGTAAGCTTTAATTCCGTAACTCATGATGCTCTCCACTACCTTGATTTGTTGGTGCTAAATCCGGGCAGGCTCGACAGCTGTGCTGTCACCGTAGACGCCATATTCTGCATAGAGCCCAGTAAGGCATCCAATGCGGTGTAGCGGCTACGTAGCGTTTGCTCGAAACTAGCTATATATCGGTTAGCAGCATCTAAATCTTTAGTATTTTTATCAATCTGCGTTTTAATTGAGTTTTCTTTACTCGCAATAATGCCGCCCGATTGGGTAAACTCTTTCAGAAAATTGTCCAGGGTGGCACTTAACCCTTTATCGCCACCAAAAAGTGCAGCTACGCTGTCGTAGTTTTCGTTCAATGCACGGTCAAAACGGGTACGGCCGGAATCACCGCCAAAAGGACTGGAAGCGGCTATTTGCAGCTTTCCATTGTCCTGAAACGTTATTCCAAGTGAATACAAGGTCGCCAGCGAATCGTCAGCCCCCTCCACCACATTGCCGAGTAAGCCGCGTAGCTGGGTCATAATATTTTTTGGCATCAGATCGGTGGCTAAAGGGCCACCTTCTGCCGTTACCGATTTGCCATCTGCACCCAAAGTACGCTTTTTCGTTAAATTGGCTACCTGATCAACCAGCACATTATAGTTATTAATAAAATTCTGAATGTCTTCTTCAGCTTTTGTTTTATCCGTTGAAACAGCAACACTGGCATTGTTTCCATCCGGTGTCTTAGCTTTTACTGTCAACGTAACGTCTTGAATAACGTTGGTAAAAGTATTGCTGCTGCTGCTGGCTGGTATACCGTCAATTTCGATCAAGGCATCTTTGGCGTTATCTACCACTGTCATCCCGGCAGCACCGCCTGTGGCGACTGTCGAGACGCCGTCTAATTCTGCATTGTTATTGGAAATAGTGAGATCGTTGCCGGAACCGGTTTGGTTGGATGTAAGTACCAATTTAGTCCCGGTAGCACCGCCTGCATTAATAATGTTGGCGTTGACGCCAAAATTTTTACCGGATGCATTTATCTTTTGCCGCAAACCGTCAAGTGTCATACCGGCGGTCACCGCAATATCAAAGCTTTTGCCATTGGCAGCAAACGTTAAAGTACCAGCGGTGGTAGAAACGACATCATTAGCGGAAGAGAAGGCGCCGTCGGCACTTTCAACCCGGCTACCGGCGGCCAATTGAGAAATTTTAATATCAAAGTTTGCTGCAGCTGCCGTGCTGGACGCGGAAGCCTCAAGATACGTCTTGTTTTCTGTCGGCTGCGTCACGGTTGCAATACGGGTGTTTAACGTTGTACCACTGAGCTTTTTTACGGCATCTCTAAACGCAGACAGCGCAGATTTAAGCTGCCCGACACCTGAAAGTGAGGAAGTTAATTTTGTCTTAGTAGTATTAATCCGGCTAAGTTTACTGTCGCGTTCTACCTTTACTAAGGTAGAAACCAGCTCTTCAAGCGGCAAACCTGACGCTGAACCAAGGAAATTAATACCAGACATAATATACCCCTACACTTTATTGTCGATTAACAGGCCGATAGACTGCCCCATTTCGTTCTGTA
>JBFKFH010000320.1:0-2453 GCA_041618685.1 Rheinheimera sp. | reverse complement strand
CTGCTGCAGCTTTTCCAGAATGCTCAGGCGAATTTCCTCGCGGCCGGTCAGTGACTTTATTTTGTCTTCCGGCTGTTTACTGATCACACCATAAATAATATCCAGAATAAGCGGTTCATGATGTTCAATCGCATTGAGATAGGCTTTGTCTTCCAGCATTAGCTCAACAGTGACCCGGATATAGCCCAGGCTGCGACGGTTGCCCGAAATATAGTTAGTAACAATGTCGGGGTCGAAACCGTAATAAACAATTTCCTTTTGCTGAGCCTGTGCAATAGCGGCGGGGCTGGCTAATAACAGCGCTGTCAGCAACAAAGAAAACAAAATTTTTTGCATAAGTCTCACTTCTGATGGGTAGAAAAATGTGCCTGCATGGCAATTAACCTTAGCGTTATGGCGGGTATTTTACCAGCTAACGGTGTTGGCGGTAAGGCGTTTTCTGCACGGATTGCAGCTGAAAACAGCGAATTAAGTTGTTATGATGCGGCCAGATGTTTAGACAGCAGAAGTAGTGTGTGTGACCAATCCTCTTATCTCGCTTAATGCCACGTGGCAGGACGCCGGTAGCATGACATTGCCGGCAGCACTGCAACCCTGGGTAGTGGAACCGGCGTCGCTGACGGCCCGGTTAAAACAACATTGCCGGCAATTCCGCGTACAGGTTTTACAAGAGCAGCGGACAAGCTTACCGGCTTTTTTACAGCATTTGTTGCCGCAAACTGGCGACGCCCAGGTACGCGAAGTTATTTTATGGTGTGATGAGCAGCCCTGCGTCTATGCGCAAAGCTGGTTGCCGGCAGAGACACTTGCTATTTTGCGGCCACTGGCGGATTTAGGTGAGCGGCCACTGGGTGACTACATTTTTCAGCATGCTGATTTGTATCGCAGCAATATAGAAGCGGCAGAGCTGATGCTGACGTTGCCAGCCTTGAGCGGGGCGCAGTCTTGTCTGGCAAGGCGTTCTGTATTCTGGCTACAGCAACAACCGTTATTAGTGGCTGAGGTATTTCTGCCGGCGATGGCGATGCTAAAGAAGGTAAATTAATGAAGCTGGAATTACGCCGCGCCAACTGGCCGCACTATTTACAACTGATGCGCATAGACAAGCCGATAGGGACCTATTTGTTGCTATGGCCGACCTGGTGGGCGCTGTGGCTGGCGGCAGAAGGCGTGCCACCATTGCAGTTCTTACTGGTGTTCAGTATCGGAGTGGTGCTAATGCGCGCCGCCGGTTGTGTGATAAACGACTATGCAGACCGGCATTGGGATGGCGCCGTAGCACGCACTAAACTGCGGCCGCTAGCCAGTGGTGCTGTTTCAGCGACCGAGGCTTTGCAGTTGTTTGGCGTGTTGCTGCTGTTATCAGCCAGCTTGCTGCTGTGGCTAAACTGGCAAACTATACTGCTGTCACTGGTGGCGGTCGTGCTGGCAGCCGTGTATCCGTTTATGAAGCGGTATACCCATTTGCCACAGGTGGTATTGGGGGCCGCATTTAGCTGGGGTATGCCGATGGCCTTTATGGCTATTCAGCAGCAGCTACCACCGGTGCTTTGGTGGTTATATCTGGCCAATTTGTTGTGGACCGTCGCGTATGACACATACTATGCACTGGTTGACCGGCCAGATGATATTACGGTGGGCATTAAATCGACTGCCATTTTGTTTGGCCGTTATGCACGGCCAATTATTGCATTACTGCAGTGCCTGACACTGCTGCTGCTGGTTGTTGTTGGTTATCTGGCCCAGCTGCATGGCGTGTTTTATGCGGCCCTGTTGTTGGCAGCGGCTTGTTTTGTTTATCAGTACCGTCTGGCGCGGCGCAGCCGGCAGGGCTGTTTTAGTGCCTTTTTACATAATCATTATGTTGGCTTATTGGTGTTTGCCGGCATAGCCTTAAGTTACCTGTTGCAAGGATAAGCCAGAATGAAGCGGTTTTTGTTACTGTTATTAACCGGTTTGCCGTTGCTGAGCAATGCGGCTGATAAGCTTGAAGTGTTCGAGCTGGTGTCATTAAAGCTGGGCGCGCACAGCATTAATGTGCAATTGGCTGACACGCCGGAAAAACGGGCGCAAGGCCTGATGTTTCAACAAAGCGCTGATCCGGGCATGCTGCTGGTTTACCCAGAACCAACGCCAATATCGTTGTGGATGGCCAATACTGCCATGGCGCTGGATGTGGCATACATTGGCCCGGACTGGACGATAGTGCAGTTGGTGCAGTTACAGCCCTACGACAAAACGCCAGTGCCGTCGCCCGGCGCGGTGATTGCAGCTCTGGAGATGCCCCGCGGCTGGTTCGCCAGCCACGGGGTGGTTGTTACGGACAAAGTAGCGTTGCAACGTTAACCCATTACTGCGGCAGTGTGCGGCGCAACAATAAAAAGTACAGCACCGGCATTAACAGCATTGACACCAGTGGCGCTGCAACCATGCCGCCTAGCATCGGGGCCGCT
>JBFKFH010000319.1:0-2468 GCA_041618685.1 Rheinheimera sp. | reverse complement strand
CGATGTCGGTACCGTGCAAACCGTTCCGGCAGCGCGGCGCGGCATTGCCGAGCTAAATGGTGAAGGTGAAGTTATCGGCGGCATTATTGTCATGCGCCAGGGCGAAAATGCCCTTAGCACTATTGAAGCGGTGCAGCGTAAAATACAGCAGCTAAAGGCCGGCCTGCCGCCAGGCGTGGATCTGGTTACGGTTTACGATCGCTCAGATTTGATCCGTAATACCGTCGATAACCTCAGCAGCAAGCTGCTGGAAGAAATGGCGGTGGTAGCCCTGGTTTGTCTGGTGTTTTTATTGCACGTCCGCTCAGCGCTGGTGGCGGTAATTAGCCTGCCACTTGCATTGCTGGCCAGTGTTTTGCTGATGAAATTACTCGGCGTCAGCGCCAATGTCATGAGTCTTGGCGGTATCGCTATTGCTATTGGTGCGCTGGTCGATGCCGCAATTGTCATGGTGGAGCACGGCCATAAAAAGCTTGAGCTGGCACGCGAGAAGGGTAAAACCCTGAGCCCGGCTGAGTTTCGCCAGACCATTATTGCCGCCTGCACCGATGTCGGCCCCGCACTGTTTTTCTCCTTACTGGTCATTACCGTCAGTTTTATGCCGGTTTTTCTGCTCGAAGCCCAGGAAGGCCGCTTGTTTGCGCCTCTGGCGTATACCAAAACCTTTGCGATGGCCGCCGCTGCGGTGCTGGCCATTACGTTGATCCCGGTGCTGAT
Organism: Rheinheimera sp.; assembly: GCA_041618685.1. Classification (GTDB taxonomy): domain Bacteria; phylum Pseudomonadota; class Gammaproteobacteria; order Enterobacterales; family Alteromonadaceae; genus Alishewanella. The sequence goes on along the minus strand of JBFKFH010000319.1, from coordinate 1,751 downwards.
GCTGTACCTATTACGCGGTAAAATCCCGTCTGAGCAAGCCAATCCCTTAAACCGGATACTGATCGCGCTTTACACTCCGATGCTAAAGCTGTGTCTGCGCTTTCCGAAAACGTTGGTGCTGCTGTCTGTCGTTGCACTGGCGTCCAGCCTGCTGCCCTGGCAGCGGCTATCCAGCGAATTTATGCCTGCTTTTGCCGAAGGTGACCTGCTGTATATGCCAACCACCTTGCCAGGCTTAAGCCCGGCAACCGCAGCAAAACTACTGCAGCAAACTGACCGCTTAATTAAAACAGTACCCGAAGTCGATGTGGTGCTGGGCAAAAGTGGCCGTGCTGACTCCGCCACTGATCCTGCACCACTGACGATGTTTGAAACCAGTGTCAAGCTCAAACCACAAAGCCAGTGGCGGGATGGATACAGTTTAAATGACATTATCGCCGAGCTGGATGCTGCGGTACAGGTGCCGGGATTAACCAATGCCTGGCTGCCACCCATTAAAACCCGTATCGACATGCTGTCTACCGGCATCCGCACACCGGTTGGTGTACGGGTCAGCGGGCCGGATCTGACAACTTTGTCACAAGTCGCGCAACAACTGGAAGCACTGATTAAACAACTGCCCGGCAGCCGCTCAGTATTTGCAGAGCGGGCTGAAGCCGGGCTCTATGTCAATATTACGCCTAAGCTAGCGCAGCTTGGACGCTATGGTGTAACGCTCACAGAGCTGCAGCAATATGTGGCGTTAGCCATTGGCGGCGCGCCGGTTGCAGAAAGTATTCAGGGCCGAGAACGTTACGATATCAGTTTGCGTTTTGCCCGTGATATGCGCAGCCATCCGGACGATATTGCCCGCTTACCGATCCAGACCCGTGACGGTGCTTACATATTGCTGGAGCAGGTCGCAACGGTGACCGTAGACAATGGTCCGGTGATGATAAGAGCGGAAAATGCCCGCTTAACCAGCTGGGTGTTTGTTGATTTATTAGCGGATACCGAACTGGGCAGCTATCTGAATCAACTTGAGACCCTACTGGCACAGCAACGCTTTCCGGCGCAGGTCAGTGTCACCATTGGCGGCCAGTATGAATATCTGCAACGGGTTACTCAACGGCTGCAGCAGCTGGTTCCGTTTACACTGCTGCTTATCATGGTGCTGCTATACCTGACATTCCGTCGCTTTGGCGATGTAATGCTGGTGCTTATCTCGTTACCGTTTGCGCTGAGCGGTAGCCTGTGGTTGCTGTATCTGCTGGAGTATCAGCTGTCGGTTGCCGTGGCAGTGGGGTTAATTGCCCTAAGCGGTGTGGCGGCGGAATTTGCCGTCGTAATGCTACTGTATTTAAAACGCGCGGTAGAGGAACTACAACCCAAAAATCAGCAGCAACTGTGGCAGGCAATAATGCAGGGCGCCGTGCAGCGGGTACGGCCCAAAGCCATGACGGTGTTAACTATCATTGTCAGCTTGCTGCCGATTATGTTTGGCAGCGGGGCCGGCAACGAAGTTATGCAACGTATAGCGGCCCCGATGCTAGGCGGCATGGTTGCAGCGCCACTGGTGTCAATGCTGTTAATGCCGGTGCTGTACTTTTTATTGTTACGCCGCACACTGCCGCAGTAATGAGTTAACGTTGCAACGTTACTTTGTCTGTAACAACCACCCCGTGGCTGGCGAACCAGCCGCGGGGCATCTCCAGAGCTGCAATCACCGCGCCGGGCGACGGCACTGGCGTTTTGTCGTAGGGCTGTAACTG
>JBFKFH010000318.1:0-2473 GCA_041618685.1 Rheinheimera sp. | reverse complement strand
TAACCACAGCGCCTCTTTATTGACTGAAAACGCACTCACCAGAAATTCTGCATCCAGCCCATGCTCAGCATTTAGCATGGAGGGGACAAAATTACGCTCTGATAGCCGCATTAACCCGCGTTCAGTGCAAATGGCCACACTATCAGTATTTAGCGTGGTAATGCAGGTAAGTTGGCCGGTATATTGCGGTGCTAGCTGCTCTGCGGCCGCCATCTCGGTTAAGCGTTTAACCGAAAAGTTTTTTCTGTCAACCAGATAAGCGCCGCTTAAACGGCTGGCCAGCCAGATATAACGCTCTGTAACCGCGGTCGCCTGTACCGCATCACCGACTGTGGTGCGGGCAATGTCGCTAAGAAAATGCTGCAACTGGCCCGTGCTGAAATCGTACACAACAACGCCATTGCCCCACAGGTTGATCAGCGCCTGGCCGTTGTCAGTAAATTTAATGTCGCGTGTATTTTGCTCGGGCAGGCCAAGACGCTGAAACAGCATAGACAGCCGGTTCAGGCTGCCGTCGGCAGTGAGCTGGAATAAGCCTTCATCTGCGCCTATCCACAAGGTATTATCGGGTGCGCGCTGTATGCTATTGACCCGGCCGGGTACGGCAAAATGTTGTTGCTGCCCGGTTTGATGCTGATATTGAATAACCCGGCCGTTTTGCCCCAGCCATAATGTATCCTGCTCGGCCAGCAGCGCCAGTACCGGCGCATCCAGGCTTTGTTGTAGCGCCAGTAAAGCCGGGTCTGCACTATTTTGGAATGCATGACTGCTCACCGTTTTATAAAACAAGCCGTTCTCACGGGTGCCGACCCACAATACTGAGCTTTTGCCAACCAGTAGGCTGCGCACATTGATATTGGGTAGCTCAGCCCATTGCTGCTGATATTGCTGCTTAAACTGCAAGCTGTGGGGATTTATCGCATAAATGCCGCCAAAAGTGCCAACTAGCAATGTGTTGTCATCGGCCAGTAGCATGGTATTAACCCAGGGTAAGCCGCCGGGCGGTGGTGTGATTTCGGTAAAGTGTTGCTCAGCGCTTTGATACACCATGACACCACGGCGCGTACCCACCCATAAGTTATCGCCGACAACATGCAGTACACGCACCTCATTATCACTGCTGTCGACACCGTGTGGGTACAGTGCCGTGCTAAAGCCGTCATCATCATGCCAGCGGAATAAACCGGCCGAGGTGGCAATCCAGACGGCGCCGTCTGGCGTTTGGGCAAAGGCCCAGGTTCGCGGATTGGGCGCCGGCAGGCTGGAGGTATCCAGTAATATTAACCCTTCAGCGTCGCTGTAGCGGTTAATGCCCTTAGTGGTGCCAATCCAAAGCCTGTTCTGCGCATCTTCAAACAGTGTCTGCACAAAAGGGCTGGCCAGCGCATCTGCTGTTGTGCCATTAAATACTTTGATGCTGTTATCTGTGGCATTGAGCCGGGCTAAACCATAACCCCAGCTACCGGCCCACAGGTTGTTGTTGTGGTCTACCGCCAGCGCGCCAATATCTGCCACCGACTTTAGCTGGGTTAGGGTTTGATTAAGAATAGGGAACTGCTGAAAGTCGTAGCCGTCGAACTGCACCAGGCCGGTGTTGGTAGATGCCAGCCACAAGAAGCCCTGCTTATCCTGCACGATACTGTAAATGCCGACATTGGGCAGATTGTTATCGATTAAACGTTTTTGAAACGGACTGGCAAAAACCAGCACAGCCGGCAGCAGTAATAAAGCGAGGTAAACGCCACACCACTGTAGCCATTTGAATACCAAGGCTAGGTAAAGCAAGGCTGTCCTCCGCTGAAAAAATAACCTGTTAAGTGTGTGTCAACGTTCAGGTGAAAGCAAGTTATAGCGCAGGCAATATCAGCCAGACAGGTTACACCGTCTGTTTCAGGCCCTGCAGCATCGTATCGATTAGCGCAGCGGCATGCTGTGCCAAATCACACTGCTGTGGCTTGAGCAGAAAATGGCTGATAATGCCGCTAACGTACATATGAAGCGACATGGCCGCCAGTCGTGGCGTAACCCCGTCACGTAAAGTGCCCGCTATGGCGGCGCGTTCAAAGGCGCGCTGCATGACAGCTACCGTTTGCGTATCCAGTTCATCCTGTTTGGTTACGGCCGGGTTTAATTCGTCAATATATTCACAACGGTGAAATACGATGGTCAGCACCCGATGGTGCTGCTCACTGCTGGCAATCAGTTGTAAGCCGTTCACCATTAGCTGGCGCACCTGAGCAAAGGCATCGGCGCTGGTGTCGTTATCAACCGCATCCAGTAAATGCTGAAACGGCAAGCGCACCCGCTCCAGCATGGCATTAAATAAATCGGCTTTATTCTGAAAATGCCAGTAAATAGCACCACGGGTCACATTGGCTGCCACGGCGATTTTTTCCAGCGTAGTGCGCGACACACCATGCTGATAAAACAATACTTCCGCAGCATCTAAAATAGCGCCCCGGGTAATTTCGGC
>JBFKFH010000317.1:0-2497 GCA_041618685.1 Rheinheimera sp. | reverse complement strand
TTAGCAATGGTACCTAAATGGCTGATAACTTCGTCTTGTGTCATACCGATACCGTTATCACTAACGGTTAACGTACGGGCTTTTTCATCCAGGCTAATACGAACCCGCAATTCGCCATCGTCGCCGTACAGGCTGCCGTCTGATAGCGCCAGAAAGCGTAGTTTATCGGCGGCATCTGAGGCATTTGATACCAGCTCGCGCAGGAATATTTCTTTATTTGAGTACAGTGAATGGATCATCAGCTGCAGCAGCTGTTTCACTTCGGCCTGAAAGCCATGGGTTTGCTTTTGGCCTGCTGAAGTGGCTGTAGTATCACTCATTGTGTTAATCCTCGAACATCAAAGTTTGACAGTTATTAATCAGGCTGCCGTTTTGCAGCCAAACACTGACAACTAATATGGGGCGGATTAAGCGGATTTCAAGCAGGGTTATGGCAGATTAAAATGCCTTTCGGCCGCTGAAGGCATGTGACAGCGTAGTGCCATCGACAAATTCCAGTTCACCACCAACCGGAATGCCCTGGGCGATACGTGATACTTTCACCTGCTGTTTGTGGCAAAGTTCTGCAATATAAAATGCTGTTGCATCGCCTTCGACAGTCGGGTTGGTCGCTAAGATCAGCTCGGTTATTGAACCGGAACATAACAATGCGTTAAGTTTATCAAGCCCCAGATCCTGCGGACCAATACCGTCCAGTGGCGACAAATAACCCTGTAACACGAAATACCGGCCTTTAAACTGGCCGGTTTGTTCTATTGCCAGCTGATCGGCCGCGGAGCCCACTACGCACAGAATACCGTCCTGCGCCCTTAATGGGTCCGTACAGATGTGACATAGCTCGGTTTCGCAAAATGTACGGCACTGCTGACAATGGCCAACTTTGCTCATTGCCGCGCTTAACGCTGCGCCTAACTGTAAGCCACCGTCACGATTGCGCTCTAATAGCGCGAATGCCATGCGCTGCGCCGACTTCGGCCCCACGCCTGGCAGAATGCGCAGTGCATCTATCAGCTGTTGCAGCAGTGGCGTATGTCGGCTCATCAGAATGGCATTTTCATGCCAGGGGGTAACTGCAGCCCACCGGTTACGGCGGCCATTTTTTCTTTGCTGGTTTCATCAACCCGACGCACAGCATCGTTGATTGCGGCGGCAATTAAATCTTCCAGCATATCTTTATCATCTTGCATCAGGCTGTCATCAATGCTGACCCGGCGTACGTTGTGATTACCCAGCATAGTAACTTTTACCAGGCCAGCGCCGGCCTCACCGGTTACTTCCATTGCAGCAATCTCGGCTTGCACTTTCTGCATCTTATCCTGCATGGCTTGCGCCTGCTTCATGATGTTGCCCATACCACCTTTAAACATAGCTTTGTACCTGCTGTAGAATTAAGTTGAACGTCGCTGCATCACACACCGACCTTTTACCGGCGACAAGATAATAACTTCACCGCCAAATTACAAGTTATGCCCGGTTAAGCTGTCAATTGACCACTATAGTGTCAGCAAGCAGCTGCGCATCAAATCGCTGCTGCAACTGCAATACGTTCTCGTCCTGTTGCAACAAGCGGCTGACATAACTAAAGCGCTCTTGCACAATTTTTTGCTGTATCGCTAACGGGCTGTTGGCGACCTCTGCCTGATAACTAATATCGATGGTAAGCGGCTGATTAAAACTGCGCTCTAAGACTTGCTGCAGCTTAGTCCGGAATGATGCGCTGTCCAAGTGTTGCTGGCTTTGCGCCACGGTTAAGCTCAACTGGTTGCCGTTTAATTGCATGGCCGCATTAAGCAGAAAAAGCCGGCTTAGCCCACCGGTATCCAGCGTTTCAACCCGTGCCGCCCAGGCATCTACCTGAGCCGCAAAACGGATTGAAAAGTTTTGTTCGTTAATATTGCCATCAAAGCTATCCAGCACAGCTGTAGCGGGCAGCTCCGAGGAAGCAACAGTCTGTTGCTGCATATCCTGTTCATACTGCTGCCACAGGGCTTCGGCGGCCGCCGGATCAAATTGCGCCGCATCAGCTTCGTCGCTCTCATGCCCATCTTCAGTTGCTACGGCTAGCTCTTGCGTTGGCACTGCACGGGCTACAGCATTGTCCTCAGACCGCTGCTGTGCCGCAGCAGCATGTTGGGCAACGGGGTTTAACGAACAGGCATTGAGCGGCGCAGACGCTTTAGCTATGTCAGGTTCTGTATCCGGCGCCTGCTGGCGCTCAGGCTTTTTTGTCGCAGGCGCCGCTGTTACCTGCACCCCTCGACGCGCCATAATGCGTGCGGTAACCGGATCGATACCTCCAATGTTCTGAGCTGACTGCTCAGAAGGCTCGCTGGCCGGTATTGCTGCCGTGTTCCCGGATTGCAGGCCTGACGCAGGGTTTTCAGTGACATCCGGCTCAGACGGGCTGATTGTCGCAGCAGGTAATGCTGGCTCTCGCTGTTGAGCTGTAGCTGCCGGCTTTGGTGAAGCGATTGACGCCGGTGCGGCCGGCGTTGCT
>JBFKFH010000316.1:0-2560 GCA_041618685.1 Rheinheimera sp. | reverse complement strand
TTAATGCAACTTCTGGTGCAACAAAAGCAAAGCCTAAGGCTTCTGCCACACTTTCATTAGTTACCTGGCCATTCATGACGTTTAAACCGTTCATTAAATGTTTATCATCCAACAAGGCTTGTTTATAGCCCTTGTTAGCTAAGCGAATAATAAATGGCAGCGTAGCGTTATTCAGTGCAAACGTAGACGTACGCGGCACAGCGCCTGGCATGTTTGCCACGCAGTAATGAACCACGTCATCAACAATATAAGTTGGGTCTGCATGCGTGGTCGGTTTTGACGTTTCGACACAACCACCTTGGTCGATGGCGACATCTACGATCGCAGAACCTGGCTTCATGCGCTTAATATGTTCTTTGGTAACAAGCTTAGGGGCTGCTGCGCCTGGCACCAGTACGCCGCCAATGACTAAATCAGCTGCTAGCACTTCCTGCTCCAGTGCGTCAGTAGTCGAGTAGATGGCCTTAACCGCACCATTAAATTGTGCGTTGATGCGACGCAGCACATCTACACTGCGATCCAATACAGTAACATCCGCACCCAAACCCAGCGCCATCTGCGCGGCGTTGGTGCCAACCATACCGCCACCTATGACGACAACCTTGGCTGGTGCTACACCTGGCACACCACCTAATAACATGCCACGGCCAGCACAGGATTTTTCCAGTGCGCGTGCACCTGCCTGAATTGACATACGACCGGCAACTTCTGACATCGGTGCCAGCAATGGTAAACCGCCACGGCTGTCTGTTACGGTTTCATAAGCAATACAAATGGCTTTTGACTTGATCAAGTCTTCAGTTTGCGCCAGGTCAGGTGCCAGGTGCAGGTAGGTAAACAGGATCTGGCCGTCACGCAGCATAGCGCGCTCGACAGCTTGTGGCTCTTTTACCTTAACTATCATTTCAGCCTGAGCGAATACTTCTGCTGCTGTCGCTAATACCGTAGCGCCTGCTGCTGTATAGTCTTCGTCAGTAAAACCAATGCCCATTCCGGCATTAGTTTCTACTAATACACTGTGCTTATGGTTGATTAACTCACGCACGCTGGCTGGGGTCATGCCGACACGATACTCGTGGTTTTTTATCTCTTTTGGTACGCCGATTATCATATATAGTTGCCTTATTCTGAGGTAAATGTTGGCTTTGATGAAATTTGTGCGCAGTATACTGCTAAATATTAAGAATTAATGCTTGTTTTAACGTGCTTTGGTAGTGCAAAATTCTGTTTAAATTTAAAAAGTAATTTTTTTAACTGCCATGTATTCTTTAAACAAAAGTATCAAGAAGTTAGATCGGATAGACCGCAAAATTCTGACCGAATTACAGCGAGATGGCCGTTTGGCCAATGTTGAGCTGGCCCGTAGGGTAGGGCTTAGCCCAACGCCTTGTCTGGAACGGGTTCGCAAGCTTGAAGCTGAGCGTGTTATTTTAGGTTATACCGCTCAGGTTGACCCTCACAAGGTTGGTGCAGCACTATTAGTTTTTGTTGAAATCACCCTCAGTAAGACGTCACCGGAAGATTTTGATGAGTTTAGCAAAGCAGTACAAAAGCTGCAGGAAATTCAGGAATGTCATCTGGTGTCTGGTAGTTTTGATTTTCTGCTCAAAACACGGGTCGCCAATATGGCGGCATATCGCGAACTGCTGGGCGAAACCTTACTGAGATTACCCAGTGTGCGCGAGAGCCGAACTTATGTAGTGATGGAAGAGGTGAAACAATCTACATTCGTCGCAGTAGCGGGTTAAAATGTGGTTCAGGTGAGCTTCACGGATGCACTTTTACAGTGTCTCTGGTATCTTAAGCCGTAGTGCTAAACCCTGGTGCGCTTAAACAAAAATACAATTAAAAAAGGTAGGGTCTCTCATTTGCAGAACAGAGTTTATTTTCCGCTCAATGGTGTGCAGCGTTTGCTGGAGGTCGGGTTAATCCTGTTTTCTGGCTTTGGTTTATTTTTGTTGCTGGCACTGCTGTCTTTTGACCCAGCCGATCCGAGCTGGTCACAAACGGGTTATCAAACCAATGTTCATAATTATGCAGGCCCTATTGGCGCTTGGTTGGCGGATTTACTGCTGTTTAGCTTTGGCTGGATTGCTTATTTAGTGCCTTTTTTGGTCGCATTTGCCGGCTACCTGTTGTTTAAACGCTTTCATGATGTGATGAGTCTGGATTATTTGATCCTTGGCTTACGCATTATCGGGTTGGTATTAACGTTACTAACTTCAACTGCGATTAGCAGTATGAACTTTAACGATATTTTCTATTTTTCGTCCGGTGGCGTAGTTGGTGACATCGTCAGTGGTAGTTTGCTACCGTATTTTAATTTCATCGGTAGCATCTTATTACTGTTGTGTGGTTTTGCTACCGGTTTAACGCTGATGACCGGGATTTCCTGGTTTACAGTGGCTGATGCATTGGGCGCCGCTTGTTACGGTGGAGCACAATTTGTCTTGTCTATACCGCAGCGCTTACGTGAGCGCAGTCAAGATGACTATGATCCCTTCGCTACAGAGCAAGAAGAAGCCGAGTTTGAACAAGAGCCCGCTGCAGAGCTACCCGC
>JBFKFH010000315.1:0-2563 GCA_041618685.1 Rheinheimera sp. | reverse complement strand
ATTCTGGCTTCTTCATCCATACCAATACGTTTGTAGTATTTATACATCCAGAAAAAAGAATAAGCCTGCATATCGAACTTATCCGACAGTGCCAACGGTGAAAATACCCCGCCAGAATGAATACGGTACATCGATGGCTTGATATCCGCCATGTACTTTGCATCACCATACTGGCCAAGTAGCGACGCTAAAAAAGCATCGCCCAGATACGTTTTACGAAACTCCGGTGGAAACGACTTTAGCACGTTGCGAAACAATATTGATTGGGTAACCGGGCCGGCCCAACCGCAGCGTAATGCTTTACTGTTAAAGTCTTTTTTATAAAAATCGGCTAAATGGCCGGTACTGATTAACTGATTATGCTCATCAACGGTATGAATATCATGGGTTGCCAGCACATACTGCGGGTGCTGCTGCAAAAACGACACCTGTTTTTCCACTTTATCCGGGTCTACCCAATAATCATCGCCTTCACAGCGGGCAATATAAGCCCCTTTGCACTGAGGCAGAACAAAGTCGATAAAGGGTTTAAAGCCTTTTGAGCGCTGATTTTCGTCCGGAAAAATGGTTTTGATCAAGCTTGGATATCGTTGCTGAAAATCAGTCACAATTTCGCGGCTGTTGTCAGTAGAACAATCGTCATAGCAAATTATTTCAAAGGGAAAATGTGTCCGCTGCTGCAAAAACCCTGTTAGCGTCTGGGCAATAAAAGCAGCGTGATTGTAGCTGATGCATACCATCGATAAAACAGGGGCATCAGAGTCCCAACTCTGCCGAATTTCCTGCTCTTGCCGCAGCGGCGCATTAGCTATTGATATCATCACTTCTCATCCAATTTATCGCTGCACTGCCAGCTTCATGCTGATAAAACTGCTTTTTAGCATCGGCATTAGCTTGGGCACCCGCCGGTCGCTTATGGCTAATGGTGGCCGCTTCTGTGCGCGCCAATTCGACGATATGCGCCTCAGTACAGGCATGTCGCTGCGCAGCTGAGCTTTCCGGCTGGTAAGCAAAAAACTGCATTTCACTGGCGCAAATTTTTTCTACGGCTATGATTTCGTGCTCTGACAATCCGCGACGATATTTTTGCTTATTGTCGCTCAGTATTCCCCTGCCTAGGTTTTCCCAGGCCGGCTGTTGTGCGGCATTTTGCAACGTCAGATCATTCTGATGAAACTGTAACATCTGAGGTTCAAACGCCAGTTGGAAAAATGCCATCACTTTTTGTAGCTCGGTCTCAGGTGCAGAAATTAAATCTTCATAGCGTAGCAGCATTGCCTGGCCACGCTTTTTTAACTCACTGAAATTTTTCAGATAGTTTTGCTGATCTTTCTGCCATTGCCGTGCCGCGGCCACAACGCCGCCAGGATGGCCGGCGTGCTTTTTCCACGACAAGGCCATGTCTCTTGGATCGCGAACCTGATACAGGTATTTTGCCGCAGGAAAATTCAGCAGCAAGAATGTCATCAGTTCATATAAATGGTTTTCTTTAATGAATACATGCGTTTTATTGTGGCTGTGTGCTTCGCGCATAAAAACAAACTTGAGCAAAGCAACAATGTCGCCTGGCGCGGCGGCATTGTGTAAATCGTCCAGCGTAAACTGGCAGCGCCATACCGAAAAAGGCGAGCGCAGTAACTGATCTATATCATTGAGCAGACATTGCCAATTTGCTTTGGCCGTAATGGGTTCATACCGATATAAATTACGCGCTACCGGGTTAATCAGGTGTTTAGTTGCCGGGCCACAAACGTCTGAGTGCGCGTCCAGCATTTTGGTGATCAGATTACTGCCAGAGCGCTCAGAGCACATTAAAAAGTTCATGGTCATATTATATGCTCCTGCTAATCACGCTTTGATGCCTGATAACCTTGATAGATATCACGCAGTCGTGTTAATTCACCAGCAGCGCGGCTTTGCTTAAACGCGGTTTCACCACTATAGGATGCAGCTAATTCAACATCATAATACTTTAACTTGGTGCGTAACTGCTGGTAATAGCTTGCCGGATCCCGGCAAAAGTCTTCGTATGATACCACCAGCTTTTTATGCGCCGGCAATGCCGCCATGGCTTTATCAACTGCTTGGTTAATATGGTATACCTGACCGGCAACTTGCCACTCTGGCTCCAGTGCTGCGAGCTCTGCATATTCAGGCCCTTTAAATGAATACCATTGCTTCGTATCGCCATATTGGCGTAACCGGGCGTCCAGAATAGATGCCATATTCGCCGCGGGATCGCGTTTTGTTTGGATAAAAATGACTTTTTCAAACAAACTGCTTAAAAAATCAATATTGTGATTCAGGATCATGCCTTTTAACGCCAACGGCTTTGCAAACACCTGTGCTACACCAAGCAGCTCCTGCACCAACATGCCCGTATCCACTTGCTGCAACAATTGCGCGGTGGGCAAATAATCCAGTTGTGCAAAGGGCAGGAAGCGGCGCCAAAAATACCAGAACTCATTCGGTGATAAGGTACCGGACGTTTTACCATTGTCCGAGGCGGTACCCACCTGAGATACCAGGTCGGTTAATTCATCACGAAACTGGTACGCTGGAT
>JBFKFH010000314.1:0-2590 GCA_041618685.1 Rheinheimera sp. | reverse complement strand
TGGTATTGGCCGCCAGAAAGTAATCGTTACTGTTACCTGCTTTACGCCGGTTCACCAGCCAACCTACCAGTGCCAGAATGGCAAAGTAGCCAAAAAAAACTGTCCAGTCCAGAAGCGTCAGTTGCATACGCGGCCCGTTTCGCTGAAAAGGAGTTAACCATACCATAATGTATAGTTTGTGAGTAAAGTATTCATTTAAATTTTGCTTGAATGAATAATTTATTTTTGTTGTACTGCCAGCTGCTTTCGCCACAATAACAGGATACCGCCGTGGTTACCTTATCAGTCAGGAATGCTATGTCATGCTGGAGCCGTGTTTCATTCGTTATATGCAGTCTGTTTTGTTTCACTATGCCGGCGGCTGCGATGTCTGCTAAACCGGCGCAGCCAACTGCCAGCGTCAAACAGATGCTCGGGCAGAAACTAATGCTGGATTTGCGCTATTACTGCGCTCAAACACCGGTTAATGGCCAGTGTCGCAGCCCGATGACGCAATTGCCGGCTGAGCTGGCGGCATTAATACGCGATTATGACATTGGCGGAGTGATCCTGTTTGCCGAAAACCTGCAGGATGTTCCGCAAATTGTGCAGCTGAATCGCGATTTTCAGCGCGCTGCGGCGGCATCGCCGCTGAAGTTACCGTTGTTTATCAGCATTGATCAGGAGGGCGGCCGGGTAGCGCGGCTGCCGCGCAGTCTGGCGACGTCTTTTGCCGGTAACATGGCGATTGGGGCAACATATGCTGCGCACGGTACAACCTATGCCACGCAGGTGGGTAAGGTGCTGGCAGACGAGCTGCTGGCGCTGGGTATTAATGTTAATTTCGCACCGACAGTTGATGTAAACGTTAACCCGCAAAACCCGGTTATAAATGTGCGCGCCTTCGGCGAGCAAGCCGCAGTTGTTGCTGAGTTGGGTGGCGCCATGACAGCGGCTATGCAACAGCGAGGCATGATAGCTGCGCTGAAGCACTTTCCCGGCCACGGCGATACCGCGGTCGACAGCCATCTGGGGCTGCCGCGGGTCGATCACAGTAGTGAACAAATCCGTAACGTTGATTTACTGCCGTTTGCGCAGATCATCAAGCAACACAAGCCCGGCATGATTATGACCGCGCACATTCAGTACCCGGCGTTAGACAGCAGTACTTTTGTGTCAAAAGACGGTGACGTGATGCTCAAGCCGGCCACGCTGTCGCGCAAAATTTTACACGGTGTGTTACGCCAGCAGCTGGGATACAACGGGGTTATTGTGACCGACGCGCTGGATATGGCTGGCATCAGTAAGTTTTTTAGCCAGACCGAAGCGGTAGTACAAACCTTTGCCGCCGGTGCGGATATCGCGCTAATGCCGGTAAAGCTGCAGCACCCGGCAGAGCTGAATGCTCTGGCAACCTTGCTGTCTGCGCTGGAGGCGGCCGTGGCAAAAGGCGATATTGCCAAAGCAGAACTGACGGCGTCGTATCAGCGCATTGTGGCATTAAAGCAGCAATACCCATTGTTACCGACAGCAAAAACGGCAGCGCAGCAAACCGCGCAGGCGGTGGCGTTATTAGGTAACAGCGCGCACCGCCAGGCTGAGCTGGCACTAGCAAAGGCGGCGGTAACGCAGGTTAAACCAACAACGGCGACCTGGCCATTTACATTGGCCAGAACAAAAAAATTACTGTTGATTATGCCCGATCAGAGCAAAGCCAAAGCGTTGGCGGCAGCACTGCAGTATTACAGCAAAAATCAGTTTGCAATTGAGCATATCAGCTTGCAGCAAAACAACCTGAGCGGTGCCGCCGCGCAAATTGCTGCTGCCGATGTGGTAATCAGCGGCTTTATTTCGCCCATGCAAAGCCTGGCGGATATTGGTGGCATGGACGATTTAACCGGTGTGACTAATTTAGCTGCCGCATACGAGCGGCAAACGCGGCAATATGAAGCCCTGCTGCCGCAGATCAGCCGGCATAAAAAACCGCATATCTTTCTGAGCCTGCGTGCACCTTATGATATCAGCCGCTACGGCCGCGACGCGGATATCGTATTGGCCAGCTACGCCTACAACACGGCGGACGATGTTACCGCCATTGCTGGTGGTAATGCGACCTATGAAGCCCTGGCGCAGGCGCTGCTGGGGCAATATCAGCTTAGCGGCACGTTGCCGGTAACGGTAGCGGGCGCAACCGATTAATGTTTGCCGGGATCAGGCGGCATTGTCAGGCTATTTTAGCAACAGCCGGTACTAACCGGCTGCTGGCACTGGATGCATTACGTGGTGTAACGATCACCGCGATGATACTGGTGAATAATCCCGGTAGCTGGAGTTATGTTTATGCGCCGCTGCGTCATGCCCAATGGCACGGCTGGACAATAACTAGGTCGCGGGAACGTAGCTTGTGAACCAGCTTGCGCAAGAGGCGATTCAATCTGAGGCTCTCTTCAAAGGCTTCGAAAGGCATGGCGAGTCTCCTTAGGTAATAGAGAGGTTGTGACGCGCCGAACAACGTAGCGGCGGCGCTTTTCTCGCCCACCACCGGGAGTGGCGTCCCCTGTCAAGGGCGCGAAGCGCCGCGCGTTGCGCGGGAACCCTTTACAGGGGCGCC
>JBFKFH010000313.1:0-2629 GCA_041618685.1 Rheinheimera sp. | reverse complement strand
GACTTACCCGACCGCCTTTCGGTTAACCCTCGCAGCAAGCATTATGTCGCTGAAATCTTTCAGCACGACATCGGCATCCGGCTAAACGGCAAAGAGCGCTTCGATGTTGAAGAATATTGCATCAGCGAAGGTTGGGTAAAAGTGGCGGCAGCCAAAGCGCTGGACCGTCGTGGCCAGCCGTTGCTAATGACAGTAAAAGGCACGGTTGAAGCATTCTATCGCTAACCGATCGTGCTACAAGCCTAATTGCACCGCTACGCATTAGATTAAAAAGCACCTGGTACTGCGCCAGGTGTTTTTTTATTACCCTCTGAATGTGCTTGCCATGCCGGCTTACCCCAAACAAATCACTGCCAAGGTACAGAAGCATGGTGGCTGCCGCGGTTGGCTGTTGCTATTTCAACATCAGCCGGCTTGACAGTGTTATCTCTGTCGCGCAGGCTTTAGCCATACTTAGCTCGGGTATCGCGTTATGCTTACTGCAATTTCAGAACAAGCTGTTATCAAAGGAACGGGCCACAGCTGGTCTTACTGGCTGGAGTGGCTAAATAGTATTGATGCCTCAGCGCTGACACATAAAGACATTGCTGCGGCGCTACTGAGCGCACATTCGCTTAGTCATTGGTGGGCGCAGATGCTGACCGTGCAATTTGAACAGGTTATTGGCCGGCGGGTGGCTGGTCAGGATTGCAGCGGTAGCTTTAGTGTATCGGTAAGCAAAACACTGCCCGGATCGCTGGACGATGCGCTGGCACACTGGTTGGCGCTGGCTTCCCATTGCAGCGAGTTTTCAGACATCGCCATTAGCCGGGACGCTACGGTAAGCCAAACGGAAAAATGGCGCTACTGGCGTTGTGGCCTGGCGGATGGTTCGCGGATTAATGTCAATATTTACCAGAAAAGTGCAGATAAAACTACGCTTAGCATTCAGCATGAAAAACTGGAGAGCGCGGAGCAGGTGGCGCATTGGCGTGCGTACTGGAAGGCATTTATTAAGTCATAACCCGGCCAGATAGTAGAACGGCATTTGCTTTTGTCGAACCGCGCGTATACCTTAACAAGTGTAATAAACTGTAATCGGCTGTTGAGCAATTATGCGCTATCAAATGCCAGACCTGTTTCGAGCTTTTGCTAATTTACCCACACGGTGCATGCTTGCATCCTTGCTGCTTGTGGTTTGCTTGCCAGCAGCTAATGCGCAACAAGCTGTTATTTGGGCATCAACTTCGGCACCGGAACAGCCAGTTTATGAACAGTTCACTAATATTCAGCTCGGTTTCGATGTACAACGGTTAATTTTCGCCCAACTGCCCGGCTATCAAATCCAGTACCGGCCACAAAATAGTGCCCGCGCATTTCAGGAAATGCAGCGCGAGGCCAATGTCTGTACCGGCACTAAACTCCGTACCGATGAGCGGGATAACACGGCGCTTGTCAGTGAATTGCCGCAAGTTCTGCTTGAAGGACTGCGGCTTATGGTACGCCAGCATGACCCGCTATTTGCTGAAGTTGAATCGGCAGTGATAGTTAATCTGGTCAGTTTTATTCAACGCTACCCGTCGGCAATTCTAGGTTATGTCGCCGGCCGCTCTTACGGCAACACGTTGGATAAGCAATTACAACTTTTACAGGAACAAGGCAGAGTGTATCAACTCTCGGCCGAGCGCGGCAGTATTGGCGCTATCGATATGCTTGCCAAGGGCAAGGTTGATATCATTCTCGATTTCCCAGTACTAACTGAGCACTATTTTAGCCAGCAGGGTGAGCAAATGATGCTGCACGCGCTAAAACTTGCCGGAGAGCCCGCCTACGCCAACGGGCATATATATTGTTCAAACAGTGCATTTGGCCAGCAGTTCATGCAGCATCTTGACCAGGCAATGCGCACTGTTGTTGCACAGCGCAGTTATCTTGATGCCCACCTTGCCCACATAAGCCCTGAGCGCCAGCCAGCGTTTATTGACTATTACAATCACGTCTACCAAACCCGGTTTTAACACGCCGCGTTCCCAGCCTTTGCCTTGGCAATGAACTTTTTGCCGTAATACTTAGCAAGCCGCTAACGTGCAGTTTGGCAGGTGGCCGAAAACAGCCTCGACTATTTACCACCCGACCTGCCCATATTGTTTTGTTTAACCGAACAGGTAACTCAAGCGCAGCCCATATACTGTGTTGCTGCGGTCACGGTTTTCTGCCCGCTGGCCAAAATCGCTGTTATAAATTTGCTGTATGTCGGCAGTCAAAAACACGGCATTGGTCATCGCATAACGCAGGTAAACCTCATACTGCAGGGTGTCATCGAGTAACGTATCAGGTTCAGCCGATGACAGGTAAACCCGCGCCGCACCAATGCCTAGCACATAAGCATCATAGCTGTACTGATAGCTGACACTGCTAAAGCCTGACGCCTTACTAACCTTGCTGTTTGCCAGGCCCAGCCGGGTATTTAAGCCGTGATTGCCCCTGGTGTAACCTGCCAGGAAATACACGCCATAGTTGTCGGCATTAGACGCAGTTTCATCAAGCGTGCTGTGATCAGCTGTGTTTACCCAGGCACCAAGCCGCATTAAATAGGCCTCAGATTTCCACGATACCGAGCTAATCGCAAAAATGCCTTTGTCCTGCTCTT
>JBFKFH010000312.1:0-2634 GCA_041618685.1 Rheinheimera sp. | reverse complement strand
GTTGCTGCCAACCAGCACTACAACGCCATTTCACTGGTAAATGGCAGTGTTCAAATGGCCAGCAACAGCAGTGCCAAAGACGTTTCAGTCGTCAACGGCAGTATTGAGATTGGCGACAATGTTAGTGTGCATAGCGCATCAACGGTCAATGGCAGTATTGAATCTGGCCACGGTTTTAAAGTGGCGGCCGATCTGGAAACCGTAAATGGTAAAGTCGTGCTGGGCAGTAATGCAGAAATTGGCGGCGGTATCGCTACAGTAAATGGCGATATCCAGCTCGATAGCAGCATAATAACTAAAGACCTGCAAACCGTTAACGGTGATATGACGCTGTCAGGCAATACCGTGGTAAAAGGCGATGTAATGTATAAGCCGCGCGGTAAACGCAAAACCTTCTTTGGCTGGGGCAATGACAATAAACCAACCTTGCGTATTGCAGCTGATGCTGTGGTAGAAGGCAATATTATTCTGCAGCAAGAAGTAGAGCTGCGGCTGGAAAACCCGGCCATGGAAGCCAAAGTCGTGTATCAACTGGACGATAATCGTTAACCGGTCGCAGCAAGCGCGTTACTGTGGCTGCAACGCCGCACGTAACGCGTCTTTATAGCGGCGGGATAACGCCAGCT
This sequence comes from Rheinheimera sp., assembly GCA_041618685.1. Classification (GTDB taxonomy): domain Bacteria; phylum Pseudomonadota; class Gammaproteobacteria; order Enterobacterales; family Alteromonadaceae; genus Alishewanella. The sequence goes on along the minus strand of JBFKFH010000312.1, from coordinate 2,008 downwards.
GCTGACCGTTTTTCAGCAGAATATCACCATCGCCACTGCTGTCGTAACGAATGCTATCAATGCTGTGGTGATTTACCGCAAAACTGCGATGAATACGGCTAAAACCTTTGCTGCCCAACTGCAACAGCATATTGCTCAGAGTAGCGCGCAGCGGGTAAATTCGCCCTTTACTGTGTAAATTAACATAGTTGCCACTCGCTTCGAGCCAATCGATATCAGCGGTACGGATCAGGAATTCTTTATCCAGCTTCTTTACCAGAAAATGCTCTGGTGCGGTTAACGGCAGCGACTCGCTTTGCTCTTCAGCGCGGTCCAGCTGATGTGCTTCACCTTTTACCCGGCTATAGACAAAACGTAACAGCTGATAGCCAAATAGAAATGACAGGTAGCCCCATGCGTCTTTACGGTATTCGTAGAAAAACTCCCGTAGCAGCGGGCCAAAGTCGTAGTTTCCGCCCTGCCAGTGGTAAACCAGCTCACGCATGCTAACCATCAGTGCAACATGTAATAGAGAAAACACGACCGTGCCACTGAGGTGAGCCAACAATTGCCGGCGAAGGTGACTGAGTTGTAGCGGGTAACGGTTAAACCACCAGAACAATAGCGGGCACAACAAAAACGTACTGATCGCACTGCTAAATTCCCAGCTCACTGCCTCCCACAATTGCAGGTTATTGGCAGCACTGCGGCTGTGCTCCATCCAGACCGAACTGGCATTAATCGCGCCGTTAAGCAAAAAATAACACGCCAGCAACACATAGCTGTAAAATACCGGTTGCTGGTCAAACCGTTGAAACAGACTTTTTGCTTTCCCGCTTGTCACAATACACCACCTGTTATCCCTGAACACCGCCACTGAGCCACTCAGTGCTTTACCCGTGCCTAGGCTGGCGTCACGCTTGCGTAATCGCAATAACGGAGACTGCTAATGATTACGCTACCCGACACCCGACGCTACGACCTGGATTGGCTACGCACGCTGGCCTTTGGCTTGCTGATTTTATATCACATTGGCATGTACTATGTCGCCGACTGGGGCTGGCATGTAAAAAGCGCGGTTACCAGCACAGCGCTGCAAGACCTGATGATTTTGACCAATCCCTGGCGTATGTCGTTAATCTTTTTTATTTCGGCCATGGCGTTGGCACTGGCGCAGCGCCACAGCGGCCGGCTAACCTTGTTTGGTTTGCGCACTAACCGCTTACTGGTGCCACTACTATGCGGTATGTTTATTGTCGTAGTACCGCAGGTGTATTATGAAGCGTTGTCACAGCAGCTGATTGAACCAGGTTTTTTCAACTTTTGGTGGCAGTATATCAACCCTAATACCACGCTGCTGCCCGAGCATCACAGCCCAATCGGCCTGCTAACCTGGAACCATCTGTGGTTTATTCCGTACTTATGGTGCTACAGCGTGTTGGTGTTAATCAGTGCACCACTACTTAATGCGTTGGCAAATAAGCTGCAGCGGGTGCCAGGCAAAGTCGCCTTGCTGCTGGTGATCGCTACGCTTATCTGTGCCTGGTATTTTCTGCGCCAAGCCTACCCTTCCAGTCACGCATTACTCGATGACTGGTATAACCATGCCAAATACTTCAGTGTGTTTATTGCCGGTTACCTGTTTGCCCTGCACAGTAGCTGGTGGCAAAAAGTGATCACTGCACGGCGGGTATTTTTGGTAGCGGCCATTGCCTGCTATAGCCTGATTATTGCTGACCGAAATGGCTTACTTGATAGCATTCCGCAAAGTTTTGCCGAATCAATCACCGGGCGGGTGCTGGTTGGCATTGTTTTAGCACTTAATCACTGGGGCTGGATCCTGGCATTAATTGGCTATGCCGGCCGTTACCTGAACCGCCCTACCAATGTGCTGGATAAAAGCGGCAAACTGCTGCGTTACAGTAATACCGCTATTTTGCCCTGGTACATGCTACACCAAACACTGAGTGTGGTATTCGCGGCATGGTTACAACCATTTGCATTACCAGTAGCGCTGGAAGCAGTATTG
>JBFKFH010000311.1:0-2646 GCA_041618685.1 Rheinheimera sp. | reverse complement strand
ATAACGCTTATTCGACGGGTTGACCCGCGTTTAAACACGGGTTAACCCGTATTTGTGAATTTGTTGTGTTTAACATTACTTAGTTTTTTACCAATTTACAATAACTTATAGGTACAAGTGGACTTAGTGCTTGTAACAAGTACGGGTTGACCCGTCTAACGCAGTAAAACCTGGGATGCTGTAATGCAGGTGTGCAATTATCGCCTGAGGCGATGGGTAAAATGCCTGTTACTGGCTCAAAACAGAATAAGCAGTTTTGTTTCGAAATTCTCTGAATAGCGCATACTACTACCAGCTAAACAGCAACAAGAGGTCGAGAAATGTGCGGCAGACTTAATGTGATTGACGATCCCGGCGTTAGAGAACTTTGTGAGGGGCTGCAGATCCAGTTATTCCCTGAGCGCCAAATTTTTAGCCGGTTTATCCGGGCGACCAATCAGGTTAGTATTGTCAGGCAGAAAGACGGCGTTCGCCGCATGGACAACGCTATTTGGTGGTTGCTGTTAGAGCCTGCAGATACTGGCTTTAAACCGTCGAAATATACGTCGTTTAACACTCGTTATGACAAGCTGAACGTTAAGGGCTCTGCTGGCTACCAGGCATACCGCCATAGCCGCTGTGTTATACCGGCCAAAGGCTTTGGCGAAACAGAGTACGTTAACGGTAAACCGCTGCACTACCACGACCTGATAGCAAAAGATGGCGCGATATTGCTGGGCGGCCTGTGCCGGGAATGGCTTAACAAAAATACCGGCGAGACAGCGTTGTCCTGTTCAGTAATTACCTTACCACCGCACCCGAAGCTTAAGCATATTCATACCAAGGCTTCACCGTTACTGTTGCCAACAGACTTAACACTGGTAAACCGCTGGCTGGACGAAAAGACGACTGACACGGATGAATTTGCCCCACTGCTACAACCACATATTCCGTATGACTTAATAGCCGACCAGATTGATAAACCCAGCACTTATAAGCAAATATCAAAGCCAATCACCATCAAACTTGATTGAGACTGTAAACATCCTATTCTTAGTGGCAGCCTAAATTAGAGTTTTCCGCCTGCTTTTGGCACTAAGCGAAACAAAAACCGCTTGCCGCTGTGCGCTGTCGCAATAGCGCAAAATTACGCTACGCCACTGCCTTTTTCACCTTGCCGGGCGCTACAATAGCGCACCTTCGGTTGCGGTGTTCGTGTTCAATGTCTGTGCCTTCTGTTTCTAACCTAGATAACCCGCTGCGCGGTATTTTGTGCATGCTGCTGGCGGTGGCGCTGTTTTCAGCGATGGACGCGGCGATGAAGTCGTTAACGCCGTATTACAGCGCGATGCAAATTGCCTGTTTGCGCGGTGCTTTGGCCTGGCCGTTGGTGGTGCTGTGGCTGTTTGGCAGCGGGCGGCATAAAACCTTGCTAAAAACCCGTTGGGGCCTGCACCTGCTGCGGGCTGTGCTGGGCGTTATTATGCTATGGGCCTTTGTATTTAGCCTGCAAACATTAGCGCTGGCGGAAGCCTATGCCATTTTTTTCACCGCACCCTTGCTAATAACAGCAATGTCGGCGTTCTGGCTAAAAGAATATGTGGCGCCCCGGCATTGGGTGGCCATTGGCATCGGCTTGCTAACGGTGCTTTATATGCTAAACCCCGACGGCGACAGGCTGATAAGTATTGGTGCCTTAATGGCGCTGGTAGCGGCAATTTGTTATGCGGTTTCGGCCATTACGGTGCGTATTTTGGGGCGCAGTGAAGGCACTGGCAATATGGTGTTCTGGCTGATGACATTGTTAGCGCTTGGTGCGGGTGTGTTGGCAATGCCTGATTGGCAACCGCTGCGCGCTGAATTGTGGCTTAGCTATGTGCTAATTGGTATTACCGGCTTTGGCGGGCAAATAGCGGTAACCCAGGCGTTTAAAATAGCGCCGGCGGCCGTGGTGGCACCGTTTGAATATATGGCGCTGTTGTGGGGCATTGGTTTTGATATTGTGCTGTGGCAGTTGTACCCGGCGTTTTCCATGCTGGCCGGTGCCACGGTAATTATGCTCAGCGGCCTGTATCTGGTGTGGCAGCATAAAGCGTAACCGGTTGATTTTTAAAGTTCATATCGAACAGCAATTGGTTTGCCCTAAACTAACCGTTGCAGCCCTGGATGGGCGGAAACGAGCCCCCAGGGATGGGTTTACGGCGTGTTAGTGTGGGTAAACCAATTGCGATTTACGCCTTGTTCGGTTCTTAGCTTACAACTCACTTTGTTAACGCTGGGTTTCAATCCACTCCAGCGTTAGCTGTTCCAGTAGATCCAGCGGCAGGCTACCTGAGCTTAAGATATGGTCGTGAAAGGCGCGGATATCAAATTTAGCGCCCAGTTGCTGCTCGGCTTTTTGCCGTAACTGGCGAATTTTAATTTCACCAATTTTGTACGACAGCGCCTGCGCTGGCCAGGTAATGTAACGGTCAATCTGGGCTTCCACTTCGGCCATGGTTAGCGCCGTATTGGCAGCCAGGTAATCAATGGCTTGCTGCCGGCTCCAGCCCATCGCATGCATGCCGGTGTCGACCACCAAACGGCAGGCGCGCCAGGCTTCGTACGTTAGCCGGCCAAAATCGCTGTATGGGTCCTGATAAAAACCCATTTCTTTGCCCAGGCTTT
>JBFKFH010000310.1:0-2711 GCA_041618685.1 Rheinheimera sp. | reverse complement strand
AATTGGCAGCATAGCACCGTTAATGCTAATTGACGGCGAGATACTCAGCTGGCACGAACATCAGGATCCGTATTTGCTGTGTGCCGGGCAAATCGCCGCATTTGCCGGTGAACAGGCCCGGCTGGCACTGGATGAAAGTGCCGCTTTCTTTATAGCCGATGCCATATTGCAACACCTGCCACAGCTGAATATTGCCAATGCCCGCCATGTTACAGCCGCATGCCGTATGCAAAAGTCTGCTGCCGAACTGGCACTGATGCAGCGCGCGATGGATATGACGCTGGTTGTACACAAAGCGGCTGCCAGTATTTTGTATGCCGGGATCAGTACACAGGAAGTCACGGAATTTATTCATCTGGCGCATAAAAAAGTCGGCGCTAAGGCCGGCTCATATTTTTGCATAGTGTTGTTTGGCAGTGATACGGCGTTTCCGCACGGTGTGGCACAACCCAAGACGCTGGCAGACAACGACATGGTATTGATAGATACCGGTTGCCGTTTGCACGGATATTTATCTGATATCACCCGCAGCTATGTATTTGGCCGCGCCAGTGCGAAGCAAAAAGCAGTTTGGCAGCACGAGAAGAAAGCCCAACTGGCGGCATTTTCTGCTGCTCAGCCAGGTATACCGTGCCAGCAGGTGGATCGCGCCGCCCGGCAGTACTTGCAGCAGCATGGCTATGGTCCTGACTATCAGTTGCCGGGTTTGCCCCATCGCACCGGCCACGGTATTGGTCTGGACATCCATGAATGGCCGTATCTGGTAGAAGGCGACACCACAGCGCTGGCCACCGGCATGTGCTTTAGCAATGAACCTATGCTGGTACTGCCGGGTGAATTCGGCGTGCGGCTGGAAGACCATTTTTACATGACAGAGCAAGGGCCGCGCTGGTTTACTGAACCGGCTGTGGATGTTGAACAGCCGTTTGGCTGAACTATTGTTAGCTCACCGGCTCTGAAAGTTAATCGGCGGCTAAAGTTTGTTATTGAGCCGCCGATAATAAGGTGTCATGACAGGAGATGGTGATGGATGCATTTATGCCTTTTGTGCAGCGTGTGCCAGGCACGCCAGTCGAACCTGATCCAAAGCAGGTGGTGCCGGTATTTAAAGAAGCGCGCCTAACCCCCATCAAGCAAAATGAACAACGCTATCTGATCCTGACCCGCAAAGGCCGTAAAGGCCGCAGTGGCGCTGAGCAATATCCGCACGCCCCCTACACGACCCCGGAAGACGAGCAACATGTCGACAAAGACGGTCATCTGGATATTTTTGTCTGAATTTTTCCATTGTTCAGGGCATAATAGGCACCTGATTTTTCTGCTGGCTGGTTAAGTGCTGTTTATTCCGTTTTATCACTCATTGCTGCATTGCACACTGATTTGTTGCACGCGAAGTTGTCATGCGTAAACAAGTCAGCAATGCATTTGCGCCTACCGGGCCGCTGGCTCAGCACATCGCTGGTTTTAACGCCCGCGACGCGCAAGTACAAATGGCGTTGGCTGTGGCCGATGTTATCGACACGCCCGGCGCTTTGGTGGTGGAAGCGGGTACCGGCACAGGTAAAACCTATGCTTACCTGGTACCGGCATTGCTGAGTGGCAAAAAAGTCGTATTGTCGACCGGAACGAAAAACCTGCAGGAACAACTGTATTTTCGCGATCTGCCCAAGGTGGTCAAAGCACTGACGAGTCCGTTACAGCTGGCGCTGCTCAAAGGCCGCAGTAACTATTTATGTTTATTTCGTTTAGAGCAGCATTATAACCATGTGCCGGTGCAGGACGAGCAGTTAATTCAGGATTTAAGCCTGATCAAAAAATGGTCAGCTGAAACCCAAAGTGGCGACATCGGTGAGTTAAGCTACATCGCAGAAGACTCCAAAGCGCTGCCTTACGTAACCAGTACCACCGATAACTGCCTTGGCAAAGACTGCCCGGTATATGAAGACTGTCACTTGCTAAAGGCGCGTAAAAAGGCGCAGGCGGCTGATATCGTGGTAGTAAATCACCATTTATTTTTTGCTGATTTGGCACTGAAAGATACCGGCTTTGGCGAGTTACTGCCGCAGATGGATGTGGTTATCTTTGATGAAGCGCATCAGTTACCGGATATTGCCAGCGATTATTTTGGTGAGAATGTCTCCAGCCGCCAGTTAACTGAGCTGTGTCGCGATATTGAAACCGCCTGCAAAACTGAACTCCGAGACCACCCGCAGCTGGCTAAAACAGCCGACAAGGTTGCCTTGCTGATTAAAGACTGGCGGCTGCAGTTTGGCGCGGAGCCCGCTAAAGGCAACTGGCGTGAACGCTATCAGCAGCCGATGATGCAAACGGCACTAAATCGGGTTAGCGAAGCGATTGATATGTTGTATCAGGTGGTTAAAAGCAGCCTTGGTCGCAGTGATCTGGTCGATAATGCCTTTGAGCGACTGGCGTTAGCCAAGACCCGGCTGGTCAAGCTGACAGATATGCAGCAAAGTGGTGTTAGCCTGTGGTTTGAAACGACCCGGCTGCACGTTAGCCTGCATCTGACGCCGCTGAGCATCGCAGATAAATTTCGCGACATAGTGGCCGCGGATAATCGCAGCTGGGTGTTTACCTCGGCGACATTATCAGTCAACAACGGCTTTAGCCATTACACCAATCAGATGGGCCTTGCCAGCGCTAACACGCTGCTATTGGAAAGCCCGTTTAATTATGCTGCGCAAGCACTT
>JBFKFH010000309.1:0-2726 GCA_041618685.1 Rheinheimera sp. | reverse complement strand
GGCGACAAAATTAAAGCCAGGCTACAGAAGAATCATGCTGCGGGAAAGCACACGCTGTTGATCATTGATGAAGCTCAACATTTGCAACCCGCGGTGTTAGAGCAATTACGCTTACTGACTAATCTGGAAACCAATACCCGTAAGTTGTTGCAGGTTATCTTAATCGGCCAGCCCGAATTGCAGCAGCTGTTAAAGCGCAATGATTTACGTCAGCTGGCGCAGCGTATTACCGCACGTTACCACTTGTTGCCGCTGGATCTGGATGAAGTGAAACACTACCTCAAATACCGCCTGCAGGTAGCGGGCTGTACCCGACCGGTATTTGAAGATAAGGCGGTGAAACGTTTGTATCATCTGAGTGGCGGCATACCAAGGTTACTCAATTTAATGGCGGATCGTGCGTTGCTGGCCGCCTACAGTCAGCAACGGGCAATGGTTAACGAACAGCTGGTTAAACAAGCCGCCAGTGAAATTCTGCCGTTGTCGGAACAGGTTAGTACGACTGCAGCCATACCGCGCTGGTTCTGGCCTGTTTTGGGGCTTTGCGCTATAGTGCTGGGCTTTAGTCTGGCACTGGTACTGATGCCACTGCTACAGGGTTTATAACGCCGCGCTAATGTGGCTGCGAAGATATCGCCGGGAATTATATGTCAATTTTAATGGCCGCATTAAAGCAGCAGAACCAAAGCGCTGCTGCGACACCCGAGGCCGGTGCAAACTGGCGCAAGCTGGCACTGCTGCTGGCTTTACTGCTGGCTATGCTCAGCGGTGCTATCGCGGCATATCTGTTGATGCCTGTGTCCAGGCCGGCAGCCCCGTTGCCGGCAGACGAGGTACAACCTGCCGGGCCGGCCGCTATTCTGGCGGCATTAAATACGCTGGAGCGGCAGGAAGTGGCAGAAGCCGCTAATGCGAAACTGGCAGCCGGTTTAGCGGACGCTATTGCTGTCACGCCGGCTGCAACGCCGGTCATTGAAGAGTTTGACACCTTACCCGCGGTAAAAACCCTGACCGCGGGTACTGCAGCAGCCGAGCCACAACCGCAGGCGGCAGTGCCATCGCCACCGCCAAACACCGCTACCGAGGTTTCTGCTGAGGTCTCTGCCGAGTTACGTGATAAATTTGCCTCAGCATTAAAAGCAACAGAGACGACGAGTAATAACAGTGGCTCGCCACGAAATACCGCGGCCCCGGCGCCTGACATTACCAGCCTTGATGTGCAGTTGCAGCGGCGTATTCCGCCACTACGGTTTGAAGCACATGTCTATGCCACGGCAGCCAGCCAGCGTTGGGTTAAAGTGAATGGTAAAACACTGCAGGAAGGGCAGTGGGTAACGGCCGATATCCGCATTAAAGAAATTACGCCGCAATATGTGTTGCTGGAGTGGGGCTCGCAGCTGTTTAGTATGCCAGCCTTGTCAGCATGGCCGGACTAAACCGGCATAATAAACTGATTAAAGAACTTCTTCACATCGATACCATAGTCTTCAGCATTGACCGCAGATTTAATCGCGTCATCACATTTCGGGCTGGCTAAATCCACCGTTACCGGCTGCAGGTAACAGCGTTTTTTTGCATGGTAAAACACTTTAACGGTCGGGCAGGTAATGCTGTTGGGGTTGTTTTCCAGCACTAACGCCAGTTTTTCACTGTCCATTAATACCAGCGTGCCCGGTGGGTACATACCAACGGCAGCGATAAACTGTTTAACCAGTTCCAAATCAAAATGTGCCGGGCTGTCATTGCGCAGAATTTTCAGCGCTCTGACACTGGTTTGGCCATTTTTGTACACCCGCTGAGCAGTAATAGCGTCATAGGTATCGACGATGGCTATCATGCGCGCGTGCAGTGAAATTTGATCTTGTTGCAATCCAGCCGGATAGCCCCGGCCGTCTAAACGCTCATGGTGGTTTGCTGCCACGTCCAGACTGATTGGCGATATGCCATCAGTTTGTTGCAGAATATCGCGGCTAAATTCGACGTGCTTGCGCATGATGGTAAATTCAGCGTCGGTCAACTTACCTGGCTTATTAAGTACGCTATCCGGCACTTTAATTTTACCGATGTCATGTAACAGGGCACCGGTTGCCAGTTCGACAATAATGTCTTCGTCCAGCTTAAGATATTTGGCAAAAATGCTCATCAATATTGACACATTAACCGAGTGTTCCAGCAGATAGGCGTCTTTATCGCGCATCCGGCTGATACAAAGCAGTGCATCCTGATTGCGAAATACAGAATCGATAAAGCCTTCTGCACAACGGCGAAAATCGGCGACATTGATATCTTTGCCGTTAGTAATATCGGCAAAAGCCCGTTTTTGCAGCGATCTGGCTTCAGAGTAAAGTGCGCGGGCTTTTTTTATTTCCTGCGACATACTGAGTTTTTTCGCGGCTTGTCTGGCGGTTAAGGCCCGTTGCGTTACCGGGGCGGCGGCCAGGTTAAATGCGTCGGCGTCATCGGCCTCAAGTTCTACTACCTGCTGTTTTGCCGGGTCAATTACCAGCTGCGCGACCCCTTTACTGCGCAGTAAATCTACTTGTGCGGCGTTAGAAATAAGGCCCTGTACGCGCAAAGGCTTAGCCAGCGACGTTTGCGCGCTCAGTACATACATGCCGGGAACCAGCTGTTCTATGGTTATGGTTTTCAACTACCACTCACTTCCGTTGTGCGATTGTTAACAAGTGTAAGGCCGGCGCCGGTGATATACAAGCGGGTAATGGCGG
>JBFKFH010000308.1:0-2737 GCA_041618685.1 Rheinheimera sp. | reverse complement strand
GGGGATGCACCACCTGATAGCGGTGATTTGGCCAAGGCGTATCAGCGCCAGCGTGAGCAAAAAATATTGATGTATGCCGAATGGTTGGGGGCTGTCATTATGTTGCTAACCGCATTCTGGTTAGTGTTTGCCATGCCTGATTGGCTGGGCTATGTTTCTGCGCTGTTTTTACTGCTGGGCGCTATCAGTACGGCTTATATCAGCTGGCAAATACACCGGCCGATTCTGGCCTACGATAACTGGAGCAGCAGCGGCATACTGCAGTTTCGTTGCCGTGCCTGTCAACTAAGCCTGCGCTATTATCGTTACAGCCAACTTAGCTGTGTGGCACTGATGCTGTTTAGCCTGATACTGTGGTTGTTAGACTGGTGGCAGCTGGCAAGCGTGGCCCCCCCATTACAGCTGTTTTACAGCCTGGTTGTGTCTCCCATTTGCCTGTTCGCCATTTTTCGTTTGCAACGAAAAGCACAGCTCAAAGCGGCTGAACTACAACAGTTAACTACGCTGGCTGACGAGTTTAACTAAGCCTTAACCGGCCTGTTTCTGGCTTATTGCAAAAAACGCTGCTTGTCATCTATTGTACACTGTGTAATGGGCCTAGGTTGATTGGCGCGGTCTACCAGCCAGCATTCGTGATAAATAGAGCAATAACACAGTGCAATGTTCAGGCTATCGTGTGTAGCGAGCATTTTAACCGATTCAGCATCGGTTATCTGTAAGGGCCGGATCTGTTCGCCATCAGACAGTACTTTCTCGCCAATATGGGATTGCACATGATCGACTTTATTACCTGTAATCTTATGCAAATACTCCGGCCAGCTTCTGATCAGTTGTTCGTCAGATGTCATCTGCGCATACTGAATCACCGCTGGTCCGGTACCTTTATTACTGACAATGTAGGAGAAATGGTTATCACCAAAACTACGGGAAATTTCTAATCTTGGCCACACCGAAGCTAGGGCATAAGCCCGGTCGATAAACGCCGAATAGATACTGACAAAAGCTGTTATTAAGCTGACGATAAGCGCCGAGCTAGCGATAATCATTTCTGGATTGCGAAGGCTGTAACCTGTTGTCATAGTTTAAAATATGTTATCAAAAGAGTTTAGCTAATCTACCGCAGCTTGGTACAGCGCAACAAGCCCTGGCGTCAGCTGTTTTATCCGCCAGTTGTCACACCCTCTTTGCTAATGCCGCCGGTGCCGTGGTGAATATTGCTAAACTGATGCTGCTGATCCAAGCTGATGATATAGTCGGCGGTATCTGGCAACTGCTGCCAGCTGGCCAGGGTTAAGCGCTGAAACGGCAACATAAACCGTGCCAGCTCGGTCTCTGTCATACCGCGGCTACGCTCGCGCCACAATTGTTGCTCCTGCCGGGCGCGCCAGCGGCAGACACAGTCCCAATTGGGCGCCTGCAACCAGATTAGCGGCTTGAGTAAACGCCAATAGTCAGCATAACGCCCGGCCAGTTGAGTATTAACATAACGCCGCCAGTGCCCAGCTGCATCCTCATTTGCTTCCAGTGCATTAAGCGGCAGGTTTAATTCGGCGCTAGTCTGTGGCTGCACGCCAACACACCAGCCTTCAACAATCAGTATATCCAGCTGCTGTGCTGGTTTATCAGGCAGGCAATCGTCCAGCGCCTTGTCAAAACCCGGCAATGCTACCGGTTTACCCGCCAGCACGGCTCTGGCATCGCTGATAGCGCGATCAATATCATGCGTTCCCGGCACACCACGCTGGGCCAGCAATGGATGAATACTCTGCGCCAGCTGGCGGCGTTTTGCTTTACTCAGATAATAATCGTCCAGTGACACCGCGGCGGCCTTGACCCCCTTGCGTTTGAACCAGATCACCAGCTGCGCTGCCAGCGTGCTTTTGCCACTACCCTGAGCGCCACTGAGACCGATCACCACAGGTAGCCTAAGGTCGGATTGCAGTTTTTCGCCTAACTGCGCTAAGGTGAGCTGGTACTGCGGGCTGGCAAGAAAGTCAGTCATGCTGAATGTCCGGGCAAAAACACTACTAACGAGTCTACTATGCTAAACGCTGCTGCCAAACCCTTAGTTAAACTGGTCGAACGCTACCTGCCAGATCCTTATATTTTTGTGTTGCTGTTAAGCATCGTGGTATTTGCCGCTGCCATGCTGTTTGAGCAGCAAAGTCCGCTGCAGGTATTACAGTACTGGGGCGATGGTTTTTGGGGCTTACTCAGCTTTTCGATGCAAATGCTACTGGTACTGGTTACCGGCTTTATGCTGGCCAGTACACCGCTGGTAAAGACCATATTGGATCGCTTAGCCTTACTGGCGAAAAGCCCGGGCCAGGCCATTATACTGGTAACAGTAGTGTCACTTATTGCCAGCTGGCTGAACTGGGGTTTTGGTTTAGTGGTCGGCGCACTGTTTGCCAAAGCATTGGCACGGCAAATTAAAGTAGATTACCGCTTGCTTGTCGCCAGTGCCTATTCCGGTTTTATTGTCTGGCATGGCGGTTTAGCCGGTTCTATCCCGTTAACCATTGCCACAGCCGGCCATTTTAGTAGCGAGCAAATTGGCGTTGTTCCTACCAGCGAAACTATTTTTGCCGGTTTTAACCTGCTGTTAGTGGCATTGCTGTTTATTGCGGTGCCTTTGGTAAACAGGTTAATGCTGCCAAAGCACAGCGATAGCGTCTATGTCGACCCCGCTATGCTGCCAGACAATGCCACGCTAAATACCGCCAATGCCCGCCCG
>JBFKFH010000307.1:0-2745 GCA_041618685.1 Rheinheimera sp. | reverse complement strand
TCCACGCCTGGCGGCAGGCCGGCCTTTAGCTGCTGTATTTTACGCTGCACCGCTTCAATAGTGCTAAGGGCATTTTCGCCCTGGCGCATGACAATAATGCCGCCGATAACTTCACCTTCACCATTTAACTCGGCAATGCCGCGCCGCGCTGCCGGAACGGTTTGCACGGTACCAACATCGGCCAGGGTCAGTGGGTAATCCGCAGCGTTACGAACCCCAAGCGGCACGGCCGCTAAATCATCCAGCGACTGGATATAGCTGCCAGCCTGCACCAACAGTTCAGTTTCCGCGACTTCAATAATACTGCCGCCTTGCTGCTGATTGTGATTGCTAATGGCGCTGACGACCTGCTGCAAGGTGACATTCAGCGCCCGCATCAGCCGTGGGTCCAGCTGCAGCTGATATGTTTTTTTCATGCCGCCGATACTGGCGACCTCTGCCACGCCGGCAACGCTTTGTAATTCAGGTGTTAAGTAAAACTGCTGCAGGCTGGTCAGTTGCTCCAGTGACTGAGTACCGGTTTTATCCTGCAGCGCATATTGAAATATCCAGCCCACGCCGCTGGCATCGGGGCCAAGCGCCGCGCGTGCACCGGCCGGCAGGTTGACTGTCTGCAGGTACTCCAGCACACGGGAGCGCGCCCAATAGGGGTCGGTACCGTCTTCAAAAATAACGTACAGATAACTGTCATTAGGCATTGAAAAACTGCGCACAGCCTTGGCTTTAGGCACCGCCAACAGCGCAGTAGATAACGGATAACTTATTTGCTGCTCAATGGTTTCGGGCGTTTGGCCAGGATAGGTGGTTTTAATAATCACCTGTACATCGGACAAATCGGGCAGGGCGTCAAGCGTAATTTGCTGGCTGGCCTGATAACCAAATAATGCCAATGCCACTGTAGTTAGCAACACCAGCAGCGGATTGTGCCCGGACCAGCGGATGATAGCGTTAATCATATGTCAGCCCCCTAGTGCTGATGCGCGCTGGCATCGTTGACGGGCAGCTGATTTAAGCTGGCTTCAGCATCAAGCAAGAATTGGCCGGATACGACGACCTGTTCGCCCTGTGCTACGCCAGACAGAATTTCAACATAACCCTGTGCGCTGCTGCCGGTTTTTACATGCCGCACGCTAAAGTTATCGCCTTGTCTAACGATGACCCGGCTGCCACTGCCAGACAGCAGCACGGCCTCTCGCGGTAGCGCCAGCACGTCGCGCAACGGACCGCCATATAAACGCACCGGTAATAACATATTCGGTTGCAGCAACAGGCGTGAGTTTTCCACCGTCAGCCGCACTTTGCTGCTGCGGCTGGTGGCATCCAAAGCCGGGTAGATCAAATCAACCTTGGTCTCGATGCCGGTTACCTGATGGCTGGGAATGTCCACTTCTGCCGGCATCCCCTGTTTCAGCCAGTGTTGCTGAGCTTGAGCAACATCTGCAATCAGCCAGACACGCTCCAGGCTGGTCACCTCCAGCAGGGTATCGCCGGGCTTTATGTACATGCCATCGCGGATGTTCAGCATGGTTATCACGCCATCCTGATGGGCATACACAGTAATTTGGTACTGACTTTGCTGACTCTGTTTAAGTTGATTAATGGTGTTGTCAGTTAGCCCCAGCAAGCGCAGCCGGGTTTCTGCGCGTTGCAGCATATTGCGGCTGCGTTCGCCATTTTGTGTGCTGACCGAAAGTGCCTGCAGATAGTCTTCCTGAGCGACCAGTAAGTCCGGCGCGTAGAAGCTGAACAATTTGTCGCCGGCTTTTACCCGCTGCCCTACATGGCTGACATACAATTGTTCTACCCAGCCATCAGCCCGCACATGGCTGTGATGAATCGCGTCTTCCGGGTATTGCACCTGAGCAAAGCTATCAATGAAGCGCCAAAGCGTGCGCGGCTCCACAGTAGTGGTGCGGATAGCTAACGACTGTTGCATCGCGCCGTTTACCGCGACACCCGATTGGCTTGGCTGATTTTTGCCAACTAATGTCATACCACATATAGGGCAGCTGCCTGGCTCATGTTGCTGAATGTGCGGGTGCATAGGGCAGGCATAAACCTGTTGTACTTGCGGTAGCACACTGTTAGTGACGGTCGGTTTGACCGCAGGAAGATGCTCGCTGTGGTCCTGAGCGGATACGGAGAAAACGTTATGGCCCAGCAGCAGGCTGAGAAAAAAAAGGCTACGCATAAATATTCCTGAAACTGTTAAAAACCGTTGTGCTGTGGCACAAACTAATAAAGGTTAAACGGTATCAGGCGTTTATAGGCGGTGGGGATTCAGCAGCAAACAACCATTCCGGCAAGCTGGCAACGTGGTTTGCAATCTTGTTATTGGGACTAATATAGCGAAACAGCTCTGCCGCTAACAGGGCGCCGCTGGTGGCACAATGTTTAGCACAGCAGTCACTTTGACACTGCTGCTGTACCTGTTCGCAGCAGTCGTGTTCTGCCGCTGTTGTTGCCGTGCTCTCAGGTGCGCTGTGGCAGGGCGTTTCGGCCTCGATGGCTGCCACAAGTTGTTGTTGCGCCACTATGTTGTCGGCCAGCGTAAGGGCGTGCGCCGGCTGCACCGATCCGGTTAAGCCAGATAGTGTCAGGGTAAGCAGTAACATATAACTGAGTACAGTGCGCATGGCGGCTATCATAGGCGTTTTAGTTTGCCGGGTCTAGTACCCCATTAATACTGGTATTTTTTCTAAACCAGCCGGCGATGCTGTAACGGGTATCAACGGCGGGCAATAC
>JBFKFH010000306.1:0-2766 GCA_041618685.1 Rheinheimera sp. | reverse complement strand
TGTTTGCTCAGGCAGTTCAGCACTGATTTCGGCAAGAAGCGGATCATCTGCCCGTGCATGTTTTCCCCAGTACACTAACAGACAGAGAAAACCGGCAAACGCCAGCAGCAGTACAATACCTTCAGCACGTGTTAACTGATTATCGCTAATAAAGTAAAAACCTATCAGGGTGCACAAAATCAGTAATGGATACTCACGTTTCAGCGTGAGCGAAGAGACGGCAATCGGTTTTAATAAAGCAGCAGCGCCGATAACCAACAAAATATTAGTAATATTAGACCCTAATGCATTACCTACCGACGTATCCAGCCGGCCTTGCCATGCCGCACTGGCTGATACCAGCATTTCAGGAGCAGAAGACCCCATTGCAACTATAGTCAGACCGATAATCATCGGGGGGATACCTGCAGTACGTGCGACCGAGGATGCACCAAAAACAAAGCGATCTGCGCTCCAAATCAATAATATCAGGCCGACTAAGACAAAAATGATGGCTAACAATAACGGTGACAAAGTAATTTCCCCGGAACATGACAGACGACAGTGATTATTTTCCTGCTTATTGCCGACAATTGCAAAAAAAGCTGTGGAATTCATGGTAGTTCGATTTTTCGCACAGTTTGTTACGATTTTTTGTAACGACTTTCCCACTGAAGCCGTTTACAATATTACAACCCGCAGTAGAGCATAATTGATAACATACATGTATGTATGTATATTGCGAGCAGTTTCAGTCGACGCCTGGTAAAGGGCAAAGAGAGTTAATTTGTCAGATATATTAATAGATATACAGAAACTGACGTTTAGCCGCGGCGAACGCGTTATCTATAACGACCTGAATATGCAGTTTGCCCGTGGCAAAGTGACCGCTATTATGGGGCCAAGTGGTATCGGCAAAACGACATTGTTACGCTTGATTGGCGGCCAATTAAAGCCAGACAGCGGCAAAATCATGTTTGCAGGTGAGAATATTCCTGAATTATCCCGCAGTGCGTTGTATCAGGCGCGCAAGCGGATGAGTATGTTATTTCAAAGCGGTGCATTATTTACAGAGATGTCGGTTTTCGACAATGTAGCCTTCCCAATCAGGGAGCATACCCGGCTACCAGAGTCATTAATTCGGCTGATTGTTTTAATGAAACTTGAGGCTGTCGGTTTACGTGGCGCACGTGATTTAATGCCGGCCGAGCTGTCAGGTGGCATGGCGCGTAGAGCTGCACTGGCTCGCGCGATAGCATTAGATCCTGAATTGATTATGTATGATGAGCCTTTTGCCGGCCAGGACCCTATTTCAATGGGGGTAATAGTGCGATTGATCCGCTCACTAAACAATGCGCTAGGACTGACATCGGTAGTGGTATCGCATGACGTAACCGAAGTGATGAGTATCGCCGACTACGTGTACGTGGTCGCGGAAAAAACTGTCATTGGACACGGTTCGCCGGAGCAGTTACGGGCCAGCACCTCGCCGTTGGTGCAGCAGTTTTTGCAGGGAGAGGCTGACGGTCCGGTACCGTTTCATTTTAAAGCTGCTTCTTATGCTGAAGAATTAATGGAGTTAGCCAAGTGATTGCAGACAAGTTACAGCAATTAGGTGCCGCAACAATAAACAGTGTTACCGGCTTTGGTCGGGCGGGACTGATGCTGGTTGGCGCGCTATTGGGTAAGCCGGATTTTCGTAAAGGCTTTCCGCTTGTTGTAAAACAACTGTATGTGATTGGCGTGTTGTCGTTGCTAATTATTCTGGTTTCCGGTCTATTCATTGGCATGGTGCTGGCATTGCAAGGGTATACCGTACTGGTAAAGTTCGGTGCAGAGCAAATGTTGGGGCCTTTAGTAGCGCTGAGTTTATTACGCGAGTTAGGGCCTGTAGTCGCTGCATTGTTATTTGCTGGTCGTGCCGGCAGCGCCCTGACCGCTGAAATTGGTTTAATGAAAGCAACAGAGCAGTTGTCCAGTATGGAAATGATGGCGGTTGATCCGCTGCGAAGAATTATTGCCCCGCGTTTCTGGGCAGGTGTCGTAAGTTTGCCATTGCTGGCAGTAATCTTTACGGCAGTGGGTATTATTGGTGGTCATCTGGTCGGTGTTGACTGGTTAGGTGTCGATAGCGGCGGCTACTGGTCCGCTATGCAAGCTAATGTCGACTTATACGAGGATGTGTTCAACGGCATAATTAAGAGCGCAGTGTTTGCGTTTATCGTAATCTGGATTGCTTTGTATAAAGGCTATGACGCTGTGCCAACCTCTGAAGGGATCAGTGCGGCAACAACACAAACGGTTGTCACCGCATCACTTGCGGTGCTGGGGTTTGACTTTATTTTAACTGCATTAATGTTTGGTGGATAACATGACCACGCGGAAAATTGAAATTTTAGTTGGTGGCTTTATCGTATTGGCGTTGGCAGCATTCTTAATGTTGGCATTAAAGGTCGCAAACAGTGGTTTAGGAGGCAGTAATGAAACCTACAGCTTACGTGCCAAGTTTGAGAATATAGGCGGTTTGAAAGTGCGTTCGCCGGTAAAGGTTGGTGGCGTTGTCGTGGGGCGTGTAGCCGCTATTGAACTGGATACGGCCTACTATACACCAGTAGTAACGCTGGCTATTAACAGCGATTATAACAACTTTCCAGAGACCAGTTCACTGGCAATCCTGACCTCTGGTTTGCTTGGTGAGCAATATTTAGGTTTACAACCGGGTTTTATTGATGAGACTGTTGAAATTCTGGGTGATGGTGACTACATCGAAGATCGCGCGCACGCGCT
>JBFKFH010000305.1:0-2786 GCA_041618685.1 Rheinheimera sp. | reverse complement strand
TCGCGCAATTTGCCGATGAAATGGCCATGCGGTAAAAGCCAGTCAGGCTGCGGCAAAAACTTGACCATCAGCCAGCTTTAATAGACTTTTCCGATAGATAGCGGTATAAATAACGCCACTATAGCCAACAATCTGATTTTTCTACCCACCCGTTGTTGCATAGGCAATTTGTCTTCTATGCTTAGCTAACTGCCTATGAATATCAACAACTTAATCAATATGATTAATGTGGCGGTGTGACGCTTCAGTTCGGTTAATTCTTAAAGGATGCGCGACAGCTATGACACTTGTGTGGATTCTACTTCTGCCGCTGCTGGGGAGCCTGGTACCGCTGCTAACAGCACGCTGGCGCCGCAGTGCGTGTGCGCTTGCGACTGCTCTGCCTCCGGCGCTTGCTTTAATGCTGCTGCTGTTTCATGCCAAGCAGGTTTTTGCTGGTGAAAGCATACGCTATTTCCTGCAGTGGATACCTTTGCTGGGTCTGAATATCACCATTCAACTGGATGGACTGGCGTTTCTTTTTTGTTTGTTAATTCTCGGTATTGGGTTACTGATTATTCTATACGCGCGTTATTACCTGTCAGAGCGCGACTCCATGCCGCGGTTTTATGCGTATTTAATGCTGTTTATGACATCGATGCTGGGCATCGTCTTGTCAGGCAACCTGTTGCAGCTATGGCTGTTTTGGGAGCTGACCAGCATTAGCTCTTTCCTGCTGATTAGTTTCTGGTGGCACAAGGCCGAGGCCAGACGCGGCGCGAGAATGGCGTTGACAGTAACCGGTGCCGGTGGCTTGGCACTACTGGCTGCGTTTTTATTGCTTGGGCAAATAGTAGGTAGTTATGATCTGTCACAAGTACTGGCCAGCACTGAATTAATTCAACAGCACAGCTGGTATCCGCTGGTACTGGTACTATTTTTGTTGGGTTGTTTTACCAAGTCGGCACAGTTTCCGTTTCATTTCTGGTTACCCAATGCGATGGCGGCCCCTACGCCGGTAAGTGCTTACTTACATTCTGCAACAATGGTAAAAGCCGGTATTTTCTTGTTAGCGCGGTTTTATCCGGCGCTATCGGGCACAGAGCTGTGGTTTGTACTGGTAAGCGTCACCGGCTTGGCAACCCTGCTGATAGGTGCCTATCTCGCGTTGTTTAAGCATGATTTAAAAGGCCTGCTGGCTTATTCAACCATCAGTCACCTGGGTTTAATTACGCTGCTGTTTGGCATGGGTACCGATTTGGCTGCTGTTGCCGGTTTGTTCCATATTATTAACCACGCCACCTTTAAAGCATCGCTGTTTATGGCGGCCGGTATTATTGACCACGAATCCGGTTCGCGCGATATGCGAAAGTTGAATGGCCTGTGGCAATTTATGCCAATCACAGCAACGCTGGCGATGGTGGCTGCGGCGGCGATGGCGGGTGTACCTCTATTAAACGGCTTTTTATCAAAAGAGATGTTTTTTGCTGAAACTCTGCATCAGCATCTGCTTGGATCGTTATCGTGGGTAATTCCGGTTTTGGCTACGGTTGCGGGGGTGTTCTCCGTGGCCTATTCAATGCGTTTTATTCACGATGTATTTTTCAACGGCCAGCCCAAAGGGCTGACTAAAACGCCGCATGAGCCACCGCGTTATATGCGGGTGCCGGTGGAGGTGTTGGTAGCCTTGTGTATTCTGGTGGGGATATTCCCCGGCTATCTGATTGGCGACTTGTTACACGCAGCATCACTGGCAGTGTTGGCGGGCGATGTACCAGAGTACAGTCTGGCAATATGGCATGGTTTTAACCTGCCGTTATTGATGAGTGTCTTGGCCTTGCTAGGCGGTACATTAATTTATGTAAACCGCAAACATCTGTTTGATTTCCAGAATACATTGCCTGATGTGGATGCATTAAACAGTTTTGAGCGTGGCCTGAAGCTATTTTCAGCGCGCTGTCATCGCTTTTATCAATGGCTGGATAACGGTTCCTTGCAGCGCTATATGACGTTTTTGCTGCTCAGCTTCGTGCTGCTTGCTGGCTTACCTTTGGTAGGTCTGAATACGCTGTGGGGAGGGCGCACTGAACTGCCGCTTGATGCGGTTAATGCCACCGGCGCAGCTATGTTGTTGATCTCGGCATTTGCCACAGTGTTATGGCACCGCAAACGGGTCGTGGCGCTGTTGATGATTGCCGTGGTCGGCTTGATGGTATCTATCGCCTTTACCCGCTTTTCTGCACCGGATTTGGCCCTGACTCAGCTGTCGGTTGAGGTGGTAACTATTATCTTGTTAATGTTGGCACTGTTTTTCCTGCCGCATAAAACCCCGAAACAATCTACATCGTCCAGAGTGGTGCGTGATTTGAGCATCGCCAGCATGGTTGGTGTCGTCGTTGGTAGCTTAAGCTACGCCTTAATGACCAGACCATTGACGACTATTTCAGATTTCTTTATTGCCAATGCAAAAAGCGGTGGCGGTGGCACTAATGTGGTTAACGTTATTCTGGTCGACTTCCGGGGTTTTGATACGTTAGGTGAAATAACCGTGTTGGGTATAGCGTCACTGGGCATTTTCAAACTGCTGACCCGTATACCGTTGTTTAAACCTAGCAGCGATGGCGATGGGCGGCCTTGGGCAACTGAACGCCATTCAATATTGCTAGCTACAGTGTCACAGAGTCTGCTGCCACTGGCAGTGATGGTGTCAATTTATATCTTCTTCCGTGGGCATAATCTGCCTGGCGGAGGTTTTATTGCCGGCTTGGTTACCGCTGTCGCCATTATCTTGCAATATATAGCGCAGG
>JBFKFH010000304.1:0-2797 GCA_041618685.1 Rheinheimera sp. | reverse complement strand
TTCAGCACTGGACGCACCCAAGCGCTCCTCCGGCTTATTCGACACCCGCCAACGCCTGATTGTCAGCAATATGCAGGCGAAAATAGATGCACAAAAACAAGGTCTTGGTATCGGTTTTGTGCCACGTCATCTGGTCACTGACGAGCTGGCGCGGGGTGAATTAGTAGCAAAAACCAGCAGTATTCCCAGAGCCAGCATTCCGTTATATCTGGCGTGGCAGAAACAGAGTGAGGGCCAGGCACTAAGCTGGTTTAATCAGCAGCTTGCCGCTGTAAACTGGCAGCAGGTTTTTCAGCCTTCAACTTGGTAATGATGTATGCAGATATTTAAAGCACTTAGCCCGGTGACAGTACTGTCATTTGATTTGGACGACACCCTGTACGATAACAAGCCCGTTATCGCCGCCGCAGAGCAGGCTATGCTAAACGCTCTGGCACAACATGCACCGGTAACTGCGACCACCGACAGTGAATTTTGGTGGCAGCAGCGTCGTATATTGGCCGAGCATCAACCGGATATCCGCCATGATATTGGCCGCTGGCGCTTGCTGGGTATTGAAGCTGGCCTGATCACGCTGCGACTGCCACAAGCTGAAGCCGCTGAAATTGCCGAGCTGGCTTATAGCGCGTTTCTCGAAGCACGCACCCGTATTCAGCTGCAACCCGGTATAACGCAACTGCTAAGCACCCTGGCAAAACAATATCGCTTAATTGCTATTACTAACGGTAATGCCTGTATTCATAAGATGGGGGTCGGCGAGCTGTTCGCGTTCAGCCTGCAAGCCGGGCCAGATGGAAAAATGAAACCTTTTCCAGACATGTTTACCCTAGCTGCTTCGCGACTAAAGGTTACGCCGGGCCAGATCCTGCATATAGGCGACAGTCATCGCGCCGACGTACTCGGTGCATTAAGTGCTGGCTGTCAGGCAGCCTGGCTTGATCATCATCACAGCGCCGTGACGGTACTGCCGCATATCCGTCTTACCGATGTACAGCAGCTGCACGGCTTAATATGTTCAGCCTAGCGGCCGCATAACTGGTTATTTATCCACTAAATGCTCCGGCTTGCCTTGGCGCATCGGTTTGGGCTGTTATAATGGCCGGCATTATGCTTAGCGAGACTTTCTGATGGATGTATCTTACCTGCTAGACGGGCTAAATGATAAACAACGTGATGCCGTGGCTGCGTCGCCACAACACATGCTGGTATTGGCCGGCGCCGGTAGCGGTAAAACCCGTGTACTGGTGCATCGCTTAGCCTGGTTAATGCAGGTAGAACGGGTAGCGCCTTTCAGTTTGCTGGCAGTTACCTTTACCAACAAAGCCTCGCAGGAAATGCGTGGCCGTATTGAAAGCACCATTGGTGTCAGTTTAAATAATCTGTGGATGGGCACGTTTCACGGCTTGTCACACCGTATGCTGCGGGCACATTATCAGGAGGCCGGCTTACCGCAGGGTTTTCAGATCATTGACAGCGACGATCAGTACCGGCTGGTAAAGCGGGTGCTTAAGGCTCTCAACCTGGATGAAAAACACTGGCCACCAAAGCAAATTCAGTGGTTTATCAACGCCCGCAAGGATGAAGGCCAACGTCCGGCAATGATTGATGCCGGTGGCGATTTCAGCCTGCAGCAGATGGTAAAAATGTACGCCGCTTATCAGGATATGTGTGACCGCGCCGGCTTGGTCGATTTTGCCGAAATACTGCTGCGTAGTTTTGAATTGCTAAAGAAAAACGAAGCCGTTCGCCAGCATTATCAACAACGTTTTCGCCATATTCTGGTCGACGAATTTCAGGATACCAATGCTATTCAATATCAATGGCTGCGCCTACTGGCCGGTAGCCATGCCAAAGTAATGATAGTGGGTGATGATGATCAATCGATTTATGGCTGGCGCGGGGCCAGGGTTGAGAATATTCAGACCTTTTTAACTGATTTCCCCGACGTTGAAACGGTGCGGCTGGAGCAAAACTACCGCTCTACCGCCACTATTCTCAAAGCAGCCAATGCAGTTATCGCTAACAATAACGGCCGGTTAGGAAAAGATTTGTGGACCGATGGTGCAGAAGGCGAGGTTATTTCACTGTACACCGCCTTTAATGAGTTAGACGAGGCCCGTTTTATTGTCGGACGCATTCGCGAATGGCACAGACAGGGCGACCGGTTAAGTGAAGCCGCAATTTTATACCGTAATAACGCCCAATCTCGCGTATTGGAAGAAGCGTTAATTCAGGAAGGCCTGCACTACCGGATTTATGGCGGCCTGCGCTTTTATGAGCGGCAGGAAATTAAAGATGCCCTGGCTTACTTGCGTCTGCTGAACAACCGGCAGGATGATGCAGCGCTAGAGCGTATTATTAATACACCGGTACGCGGTATCGGCGATACCACCTTGAATAAAGTGCGCGAATACGCTCGCGCACAGCAACAGACACTGTGGCAAAGCCTGCAGCAGATGTTAGCGCAAAAGCAGCTAACAGGCCGTGCCGCAACCGCCATTGATAATTTTATGCAGCTGATTGAGCAATTCGATACCGCTGTCGCTGACTTACCACTACACGAACAAGCCGAGCATGTGATTAAACAATCTGGCTTATATGCGATGTATCAGGCGGAAAAAGGCGAAAAAGCTGAAACCCGTATTGAAAACTTAAATGAGCTAGTTACAGCGTGTCAGAACTTTGATGAGCGGCGCGCCGAAGATATGACCCCGCTGGCAGCCTTTTTGTCGCAGGCCGCTCTGGAGGCCGGTGAATATCAGGCCGAAGAGCATTCTGATGCGGTGCAGCTGATGAC
>JBFKFH010000303.1:0-2826 GCA_041618685.1 Rheinheimera sp. | reverse complement strand
GTGCATTAAACCGCTCTGCCATCCCTCCGCGTTACAGGGCGCATATTAAAAACTGCTGCCGCCTTTGTAAAGTGGTTTTTTATACTTTTAGCCCGTTTGCCTAGTAAAGCAGCAACAATGCTATTTATCATACAATTTAGTGGCTAAATACACGCTTGAACATGCAGATATTTCTTGCAGCAAAAAAAAACCACCTTGAAGGTGGTTTTAATGGCGGAGGGAGAGAGATTCGAACTCTCGGTGGGCTATTAACCCACGCCGGTTTTCAAGACCGGTGCATTAAACCGCTCTGCCATCCCTCCGGCGACGCGTATATTAATCAGTTAAGTGAATAAAAGAAAGCATTAAATGCAAAAAAATCGCACTGGCCGTAATTTGTGCTGGAAGGCTCTGGTTTGCAAGGAACTAACTGAGTATGATGTCGTCAAACGCGTTAATAAACCTTTGTATCAGGAGAATATAATTATGTCGTACAGAGACACCTCTGCTATCAGCACTGCCAGTCGTAGTGTCGAGATAAACAAAGTACTGCGCAACACCTACTTTCTGTTAGCCATGACATTAGCCTTTAGTGCGCTAACTGCTGGCATCGCCATGGCATTAAACATGTCGCCGATGATGTCGCTGGGCTGTTTTATCGCTGGCTTCATTATGTTGTTCGTGGTTAATAAGAAGGCCGATACAGCCAGTGGTATTTTCTGGGTGTTTGCGTTTACCGGCGCCATGGGCGCTTCGCTTGGCCCATTGCTGAATTATTATGCCGGTTTAGCTAATGGCCCGGCGCTGATTATGCAAGCACTTGGCGGTACAGCGTTGATATTCTTCAGCCTGTCAGCTTACGCACTGACAACCCGGAAAGATTTCTCCTTTATGGGCGGATTTCTGATGGTTGGTCTGATTGTCGTATTAGTTGCTGCACTGGCCAACATATTTCTTGCTATTCCAGCCTTAAGCCTGGCAATCAGTGCTGCGGTTATCTTGATTATGTCGGCGCTGATCCTGTTCGATACCAGCCGTATAATTCATGGTGGCGAAACAAATTATATCCGGGCAACGGTTGGTTTGTACCTGAACGTATTCAACATTTTCGTTCACTTGCTTCAGCTGTTGGGTGTATTCGGTGGTGACGATTAATCACAGAGCTTTGATGCGCTATGATTATTCGTTAAAATGCCCCGCCAGTCGGGGCGTTTTTTTTGGGTTGCTTGTATAGGTTCGTTATGACGCGTTTTGGGCTGTTAGTTACATCTGCAGGTTTTGCCAGTCAGAGTCTGGCCAGTGTCTTGTTGTTTGCCAGAGCAGCGTTAAACAGTGGACATTCGATAGACCATATATTTTTGTATCAGGACGCGGTATACAGCGTGGCAGCCAATACAGACCTACCTTCAGATGAACCCGATGTCAGCACAGCGCTAGCTCAATTTTGTCAACAGCAGCATATCGCTCTGTTGTTCTGCGTTACAGCCGCAGAAAAGCGTGGTGTAGTAAGTGATACGCTTTTAGCGAAAGCGGGCTATACCGCAGCCGGTTTGGCGGAATTTGCCATGCGTCAAAGCAATATCGATAAGCTGGTGCAATTCTAATGCAGAATATTTTAGTACTGCAGCAACACAGCCCATTTAATAGCAGTAAAGGCCGCGAAGCATTAGATATGGTGCTGGCGCTGGCGGCGGTTGAGCACAATGTCAGCATACTGTTTAGTGCAGATGCAGTGTATCAATTACTCGCTAGCCTTGATCATGCCGACTTTATGCTTAAAACTTATCCGAGAAGTTTCAAATTGTTCACACTGTATGACATCGAGCAGGTATATGTTTGCCAGCAATCACTGGCACAACGCGGTCTTTCAGAAGATCAACTGAGCATACCGGTAACGGTATTAGATGCAGCAGGTATTGCCAACCTGTTAGCAACACAACATCAGGTGATTAGCAGTTAATATGAAATTATTCAGTATTATCTCCCCCTCATTTAACCACACTGAGCTTAAGCTGATGTGTGGACCTCACGATGGCATTATCCTGCGCCAGGATGCGGTATATTTATGTTTACGCGACGACATTTGCTGGCCGACGCAACAGATGTTTGTCTTAGACAGCGATTTAGCAGTTAGACAAGTATGTGCGCCGAGCTATATCAGCGTTGTCAGTGCCGCGCACTGGGTAGAATTATGCAGCAAAGCAACACAGAATATCTTATGGCAGAATTAATCATTGATGGCCGCTCGCTGCCGTTGGATAAACATGGCTATCTGGCAAATATGCAAGACTGGAGTGAACAGGTTGCTCAAGCGTTTGCCGTACAGGAACAAATAACGCTCACAGACGCCCATTGGGAAGTGGTGCTTTTTGTCCGTCAGTTTTACTTAGAATTCAATACTTCACCAGCAATACGCATTCTGGTAAAAGCAATGGCACAACAACTGGGGGCTGACAAAGGTAATAGCAAATATCTGTTTATGTTATTTCCACATGGTCCGGCAAAACAGGCAACCCGTATTGCTGGCTTACCCAAACCCGCTAAATGCTTATGAGATTAAAATGCGTCACGGATAATGCTTAACATCGACTGCAAAGTGATAATAACAAATACCGCAATCAAGCCAATGATAACCACTAAATAGATAACCCGCGTTAACGGCGGGTTAGTCTGTTTTCTATTTTTACGTTGCTTTGGTGCCATATGCTGCTCCTAGCCAAACTACCACTTAGTATAGTTGTACTACTCCATATTAAGTGGTATCGAAAAGGCTGCCAGTACCGGCACCTAGCGCAGTGTTGCTACACCTGCCATATAAGGTCGTAATACATCAGGGACTGTAATGCT
>JBFKFH010000302.1:0-2896 GCA_041618685.1 Rheinheimera sp. | reverse complement strand
TATGTCAATGATTTATCCAACGTTAAATTCCAAAGGCATAAGCTGCTTCCCCCGTCAGCAACATGGCGCGGTAGCTGGGCTTATTTTGGCATTTACTGCGTTATCCGCAGCGTTGGCGCCCGCACTGATGGCGATAATTGGCGATGTGGCGGCAAATGTCAGTGCCGGATTTTATCTGGCGACTGGATTTTCTGCGCTGCTTGCGGCAGCCATGTTTTATAACTGGCTAGCACAGCCAGCGAAACAACGATTAGCGCAGCAACATACCGATTAAATTTTATATAAGTGATAAGTCGTTAAGTCTTTACTGAAAATTATAGCCAAAAACTTAAACGATTAAGTTTGTAATTAAATTAGCTATCCAACAAAAGAGATAGCAAAATCAACACGGGAGCTAGACGATGAAACAACAACATAATAAACCGGCGTATCTGGCATTAGCAGTTAGCCTGGCGCTCAACAGTGCCTATGCACAAGAGCAAGCCGCAGACGCAAATGCTATGCAAAACAATGCAAGCACAGAAGCACAGGCAGAGGCTTCTGAAAACACCTCTGGTTTAGGCTTTGAACGTATCGTAGTCACCGGTGCGGTATCACGTAATCAAACCGTGATGCAATCCAGTGTGTCAGTCAGTAGCTTAACGCCTGCCGATATTGAAATTGCTACGCCGCGCAGCACGGCTGAAATTTTTCGCATGTTACCGGGTGTACGCAGTGAGTCGACCGGTGGTGAGGGTAATGCCAATATCGCGGTTCGCGGTTTACCGGTCGCATCAGGCGGGGCAAAGTTTTTAGCCTTACAAGAAGATGGCTTACCGGTGTTGCAATTTGGCGACATCGCCTTTGGTAATGCCGATATCTTTTTGCGCGCTGATGCTACCTTGTCGCGCTTAGACGTGATCCGCGGCGGCTCAGCCAGCACAGCGGCCAGTAATTCACCCGGCGGTATTATTAATTTTGTCAGTAAAACAGGTGAAGCTGGTAGTGGTAGCCTAGCTATTTCCTCTGGTTTAAATTACGACAGTTTTCGCACCGATTTCGAATATGGTGGTGACTTAAATAGCGATACCCGTTTTCATGTTGGCGGTTTTGTGCGTCAGGGTGAGGGCGTACGTGATCCTGGTTACCAGGGCGAGACCGGCTATCAGTTAAAAGCTAACCTGACCCGTGAATTTAATAGCGGCTATGTCCGTTTGTATGTAAAGCACTTAAATGACAAAGCCGCCAGCTATATGCCAATGCCAATGCAGGCAGACGGCAGCTCGGTGAAGGGCTTTGATGCCCGGCGTGATACGTTGCAGTCAGCCTATTTAACCCAGACCGTGCGGCTAAATGGTGATAACCAGATATCAAGGGGTGATGTGCGTGATGGCATGAACCCCGAAGTAAATAGCGTTGGCGTTGAGGCGGTATTTGATTTATCTGAAGGCTGGACACTGGAAAACCGTTTTCGCATCAGTGATGTCAGCGGTAATTTTAATACCCTGTTTCCGGCAGAAGTGGGCAGCACGCAGCAAATTGCCGACAGTATTGCTGGCAGTGGCGCCACAGTGAGTTACGCAGTGGGGCCGAACGCGGGCAGTGCTTATAACGGTGCTAATGCCATACGCATTCACACCTTTGATGTTGAGATCAATGATTTTGGCTCCATCGTCAATGATCTGAAGTTATCCCGCCGTTTTGGCGATGTCGATGTTAATGTCGGTTACTACGTTGCTGATCAGAACATCAGTATGTCCTGGTTATGGAACAGTTACTTTATGGCGTTAAAAGGCGATAACGCTGAACTGTTAAACGTTAACGCGCAGGATGGTACAGCGTTTTCTGAGCAGGGATTATTAGCCTACGGTGTCCCTTTCTGGGGCAACTGCTGCCAGCGCAACTATGACACCAGCTACAGCATTAAAGCACCTTATGCTGGCGTAAGCTGGGCCTATGACAAGTTATCGCTTGATGCCAGTATTCGTCGCGATAACGGCAGTGCAACCGGTTCTTATGCCGGTGCAGCACAAGCATCGCGCGATATGAACAACGATGGCGTGATCAGTCAGGTAGAACAAAGTGTTTCCGGCATCGAT
The DNA here is from genome assembly GCA_041618685.1 of Rheinheimera sp. GTDB lineage: Bacteria > Pseudomonadota > Gammaproteobacteria > Enterobacterales > Alteromonadaceae > Alishewanella. Next base: position 818 of record JBFKFH010000302.1, on the reverse strand, counting down.
ATCGCCAATCCAAGCCTGGTTAATTACAGCTGGGGCTACAACTCATATTCTGTCGGTGCAAATTACCAGTTTGATAAGGACTGGGCGGTATTTGCCCGCATTAGTAAGGGCGGACGCGCTAATGCCGATCGCTTACTGTTTGGTAAAGTTAACGCCGATGGCAGTGTGGCGAAGCAAGATGCGGTAGATGAAGTAACACAGTACGAATTTGGTAGCAAAAGCCGGCATGGCAACTTAAATGTGTTTGCGACTGCGTTTTTCGCCGAAACTGAAGAACAGAACTTTGAAGCAACCAGCCAGCGTTTCTTTGACCGCGTATACAAAGCGCAAGGTGTTGAACTGGAAAGCAGCTATCGTTTGGGCGATCTGGAATTACGAGGTTCTGTGACGTTAACCGACGCTGAGATCAGCAAAGACGCTTTAAGCCCAGAGCTGGAAGGCAATACACCTCGCCGTCAGGCCGATATGTTGTACAGTTTAATGGCACGTTATTATCTGGATAAAGCGCAGCTGGGTTTAAGTGTTATTGGCACCAGTGATGCTTATGCGCAGGATAATAACGATCTGAAATTCAGCGGCTATGCTCAGGTGAATGCTTTTGCAAGTTACGAGTTAGCCGAGAATTTACAGTTATCGTTCAACATCAATAACCTGTTCGATGAGGTTGGCTTAACAGAAGCCGAAGAGGGCTCCGTGCCGGAAAATGGCATCATCCGCGCCCGCACCATAAACGGCCGCACCGCTTCGGTGAGTTTACGTTATCAATTCTAACGATATTGAATGCCTGACGATTAAAACCCCGCATTAGCGGGGTCTTG
>JBFKFH010000301.1:0-2907 GCA_041618685.1 Rheinheimera sp. | reverse complement strand
TCTGCATGCAGCATAAAAATGCGGTCCATGGCTTTGGCCAGAACCGGGCTTACCACGTAATCTTCAGCCGGAACCGAGAACAACATATGCAGGAAATTTTCTGAGTAGCTTAAATCGTTTCGTGGGTATACGAACGGTTGGCCAACAGTATATTTGTAAGCCATAGCCGATAAAGTGGGTAATTTAGCGATTAACCGATGTGCACTACGCTTACGCTGCGCCGGGTCGTTAATGTCCAGATCTGAGTGATAAAAAGAAGACATTGCACCGACCACACCACACAGCATTGCCATCGGGTGAGCATCTACGCGGAAACCTTGAAAGAAGGCAGCGATTTTTTCGTGCACCATGGTATGACGGGTAATGGTATTTTTAAACTGATTATAACTTTCAGCCTTCGGCAACTCGCCTTCCAACAATAGATAGCACAGTTCCAGATAGTCTGAATGTTCAGCCAGTTGCTCAATAGGATAACCGCGATGTAATAGCACGCCGTTATCACCGTCAATATAAGTGATTTTTGATTCACAAGAACCGGTAGACATAAAACCCGGATCAAAGGTGAAGTAACCATGCTGACCCAAGGCGCGAACATCAATTACGTCAGTGCCGGCGCTGCCAGAATAGATTGGCAACTCGAACGATTTCCCATCGATCTGCACGACGGCCTTTTTATCTGCCATTGGATTTCTCCTGTTATTGTAGTATCGGGTTAAAGGAATTTAGCAAATTGGCCGCTATTCTACCTGCAAACGACCCCTGAAAGTCAATTTTAATGCGTTTTCGCTCAATAAGTATTCGACTCTAGTATTATTGCTCTAGTCTGTAAAATGTGTAATGTTCGAAATATGGATTTTTTCAAGTAAAACCAAACAAAAATTGTAATAGCGAGCCGTGAAATATATACTATTGCGGTTTTTAAACAGTTCACTCGGCTAGCACTTTTTGCTGTCTGGCAGCACTGATCCAGCTTGAGCAAGAAGGGGTATTGGTTTTGGGTGTTGACTGTTTATACAGCAATGACAACGACAATGACAACAATAGCTCGATTATGGGCATCGATGGGCAAGCACTGTGAAAAAACAAAGACCAGTAAATCTCGACCTTTCTACCATATCGTTTCCGGCACCTGCCATAGCGTCAATTTTACACCGGGTTACCGGCGTAGCATTGTTCTTCGCACTGGTATTCGTTATCTGGGCTTGGGCGTATTCGCTACAAGACCAACAGAGCTTTGATTTTGTCAAAGATCTGATGACGTCTCATCTGGCGAAATTCATAGCCTGGGGCACTATCACTGTTCTTATTTATCATCTGGTTGGCGGTATTCGTCACCTTATTATGGATATGGGACACTGGGAAGAGCTTAAATCCGGCAATCTGAGCGCCAAAGTGTCTATTGCGCTGTGGGTGGTATTAGCAGTTTTAGCAGGAGTATGGTTATGGTTTTGAACCAGGCAAGCCTGAAACGCGACGGCGTACAGGATTACGTATCACTGCGTGCAACAGCGATTGTGCTGGCGCTGTACAGTGTATTTATTCTGGGTTTCTTTATTTGTACCCCGGAAATTACGTTCGAGGTGTGGCAGAGTCTTTTTGCCAATACCTTGGTAAAAGTGTTTACGTTGTTGGCTTTAGTGTCAATTGCTGTGCACACCCGCATTGGTTTGTGGCAGGTACTGACGGATTACATCAAGTCAGCTGCGCTGCGTGCAGTTTTACAATTCTTCCTTTATACACTGGCTTTCGCGTATGTTGCGGTTGGCCTGTTTGTGCTGTGGGGTGCCTAAGTGAATATTCCAGTTAGAGAATTTGATGCCATCGTAATTGGTGCCGGTGGCGCAGGTATGCGTGCGGCGCTGCAAATTACCGAGTCAGGTTTAACCTGTGCATTATTATCCAAAGTATTTCCAACCCGTTCTCATACCGTTTCCGCGCAGGGCGGTATAACCGTTGCGCTGGGTAACAGCCACCCGGATAACTGGGAATGGCATATGTTCGATACCGTAAAAGGTTCTGATTACATCGGTGACCAGGACGCAATTGAATATATGTGTAAAACCGGACCAGAAGCTATCACTGAGCTGGAAAATATGGGCTTACCTTTTTCTCGCTTTGAGAATGGCCGTGTATATCAGCGTCCATTTGGTGGCCAGTCAAAGAATTTTGGTGGCGAGCAGGCCGCTCGTACCGCTGCAGCAGCTGACCGTACAGGTCATGCGCTGTTACACCTGCTGTATCAGCAGAACGTAAAAAATAAAACTCAGGTGTTTTCTGAATGGTATGCGCTGGATCTGGTTAAGAATCAGGATGGTGCTGTTGTCGGTTGTACAGCCATTGACATCGAAACCGGCGAGATAGTGTATTTCAAAGCCAAAGCTACAGTGTTGGCCACCGGTGGTGCTGGACGTATTTATGCGTCTACTACCAATGCCCACATTAACACCGGTGACGGTGTAGGTATGGCCCTGCGTGCAGGCGTACCACTGCAAGATATGGAAATGTGGCAGTTCCATCCAACCGGTATAGCCGGTGCAGGTACCCTGGTAACTGAAGGTTGTCGTGGTGAAGGCGGTTACTTGCTGAATAAAGACGGCGAGCGTTTTATGGAGCGTTATGCACCAAACGCGAAAGATTTAGCGGGTCGCGATGTTGTTGCCCGTTCAATGATGACCGAAATTCGTGAAGGCCGTGGTTGTGACGGTCCTTGGGGCGTACATATTAAACTGAAACTGGACCATTTAGGCGCAGAAGTGCTGGAAAGCCGCTTGCCTGGCGTGTGCGAGTTATCAAAAACTTTTGCCCATGTTGATCCGGTTAAAGAACCTATTCCGGTTATACCAACGTGTCATTATATGATGGGTGGTATTCCGACTAATGTGCATGGTCAGGTTATTAAACCAACTG
>JBFKFH010000300.1:0-2921 GCA_041618685.1 Rheinheimera sp. | reverse complement strand
CTATATTGTCTTTGTGACCGCGTATGACCACTATGCATTCAATGCTTTTGAAGTAAATGCGTTGGATTACGTATTAAAACCGGTAGAGCCTGAACGTCTTAAGTTGGCTGTTGAAAAAGTGGTTAAGATTTATCAGGCACAAGATACGCAAAAACATAAAGGTCAGTTAGCAGAAGCTGTTGCAAAACTTACCGGCGATGAAGCCGGTAATATTTTACAGCGACTGGACAATGCCCAGCCAGTGGTAAATGATCGCTTCCCAGATGCGATTAGCATTAAAGACAGTGGCGAAATTACCCGTGTGCCGGTAGCGGCTATTGAATGGGTTGATGCCGCCGGTGACTATATGTGTATTCACACCCGCGACGGCCAAACCCATATATTGCGACGCACGATGAAAGAGCTGGAACAAGAGCTGGATCCGAAGCTTTTTGTGCGGGTGCATCGCTCGGCTATCGTTAACGTACATACCATAGCCAAGTTGCAGATGCTGGCAAATGGCGAGCATCAGTTGATGTTGACAAATGGCCAGGCGGTGAAGGTGAGTCGCAGTTATAAAGATAGAGTGAAGCAGGTTTTTAATCAGTAATTGCTACTTAGTCGCTGGCAATTTGCTGTTGCCAGCGCACCAGATAGGGGTCAATTTGTTTTTGTTTATTACCGGTTTGGGCAAGAGGATATAACACGGCTTGCTGGTTAACCTCTCCCGCCATCATCAGGTGCGCGCCGGTAACCAGCTGTTCAACTGCATAAGCCCCTAGTTTTGTTGCCAAAATTCTATCTGCACCAACGGGTTTTCCTCCGCGCTGAATATGGCCCAAAATACATGCACGGCATTCTGTGCCAAGAGCTGCACTAAGCGAATCTGCCAATGCCGTTGTACCGCCTGGAAAGCTATTTTCCGCTACCACAATAATATAACTGGTTTTACCGCGTAATAATTGAGCATGTTTAATAGGGCCAATTAGACTTTCTATGTTTCCATTATGCAACTGACAAAACTCAGGGCAAATGATTTGCTCTGCACCTGCAGCAATGCCAGCTGACAACGTTATATAACCAGAATGTCGTCCCATCAGTTCAACCAGGAATATTCTTTCAAAAGCATCGGCGGTATCACGTATTTTGTCTATCGCATCAAGCGCAGTATCGATAGCCGTGGCAAAGCCGATTGTGTAGTCAGTGCCATCAACATCATTATCGATAGTGCCGGGAATACCAATAATCTGCCCGTGAAAATGGGGGGCAATGGCCAATGCCCCTCTGAAGCTGCCGTCGCCACCGATGATTATCAGTGCATCAAGCTGTAGTTTTTCCAATGCATTTGCCGCCTGTTTTGCGCCTACAATGGTATGCAATGCTTTGCAGCGCGCACTTTTAAGCACTGTACCGCCTAGCTGAATTATGTGCTGTACGTGCTGTGGCAACAGTGTTTCATAGTCATCTTCTAATAAACCATTGAAGCCGTGGCGAAAGCCTACAACATCGATATTATAAGCTGCGGCAGTCAGTACAATGGCGCGGATAGCTGCGTTCATACCAGGAGCGTCGCCCCCTGACGTCAGAACGCCAATGCGTTTCATCATAAATTAGGCCTCGTTAGTACGGAAAACGATTTTAGTATAGGCGCTGTAATAACCTAAGCTTTTGATATGGCGCAACGACAGGTTAATTTGTCGCTATTATTACCGCAGGCTACAGACAAAGCCGTTAAAATTGCTCAGAATAGGCGGAAAAGCAGGCAGGCAAGCGAGCCAGCCCCATCATGCCGTAATACTGGAATATCCTCATGCATCAAACAACAGGTAAAAGCTTACTTGGTTTAGTTTTAGCCTTAACCACCGCAGTGCTGTGGGGTATGCTGCCTATCGCACTGAAGATATTGCTCGATGTATTAACGGCAAATACCATTACTGCGATCCGTTTTTTAGTAGCGGCGATAATGGTTGGGATATGGCTGGGTGTCCGGGGTAAATTGCCTACAACAGCATTGTTGCGCAGCAGTAAAGTGGCTAAATTACTGTTAGTCGCAGTTATCGGTTTATTGTCAAACTACATTTTATACTTAACCGGGTTAAATTATCTTAGCGCCGAAACTGGACAGGTTGTCATTCAACTGGCGCCATTTCTGATGATGTTAGGTGGTGTAGTTATATTTAAAGAACGTTTACTGTTGTGGCAAAAAGTAGGGGCTACCACACTGGTTGCCGGCTTATTATTGTTTTTTAATGAACGATTGTTGCAGTTACTTGTGCAGGCAAACACAGAAAGCTTAGGCGTATTGTTAGTTATAGCGGCAGCAATTACCTGGGCTGCTTATGCCCTGGCACAAAAACAATTATTGGTGCATTACAGCTCAAAACAAATTATGTACATGCTGTATGTCGCTGGCACAATTGCCTTTTTGCCAGTATCAGAATTTGCGCCGTTGCTGAGTATGACAACTTTGCATTGGGCAGTGTTGGTATTTTGTTGTCTGAATACCGTGGTGGCTTACGGAGCCTTTGCTGAGGCGCTACATCACTGGGAGGCGTCTAAAGTCAGCGCAGTGCTGGCGATAACACCGTTATTTACCATTTTATTTGCCACTATCGTTGCTGCGTTGTTTCCCGCGTTTTTATCCGCACAGCAGCTAAACTTCTGGTCCTGGTCGGGCGCGTTAATGGTCGTAGTGGGTTCTGCAGTAACCGCACTGGCACCACAATTTGTTGAATACCGTGCAGCGCGCAAAGTTAGAAACCTACAACGAGATGTGTTTTAACTTCTGACGACGTAAAAAAAGGGCCCCGTTGGAGCCCTTTTTTATTACGGATTTCGTTATTTTACCTGCACAATTTTACAGGTATTTGACGCGCCGATAGTTTCCATCACATCGCCGTGTGTCATGATAACTAAATCACCTGATTTCAATCCGGCTTTAG
>JBFKFH010000299.1:0-2964 GCA_041618685.1 Rheinheimera sp. | reverse complement strand
CTGCCCGTTTAACTGAACCTGCACCCGCCGGTGAAGTTTTAGACAACATTAAACGGGCCGCATTACAGGTACAGGATCACGGCAACTTACGGCCATGGCGTTTTGTTATTGCCGAAGGGCGTCAGGCGCTGTGCCGGCTTGGCGATATTTTTGCTGAAGCCGCAGTAGAGGATGATCCTTCCATTTCTAACGAAATACTCGAACGTGCTAGGCAGTTACCGCTGCGGGCCCCCATGGTGATTGTTTGCATAGCCAAAGCGGTACAACACGCAAAAATTCCGTTAATTGAACAACAGCACTCCGCTGCCTGTGCGGCGATGGCGATGCAACAAGCAGCATTTGCACAAGGCTTCGGCGGGATCTGGCGTACCGGCACCTATGCCCAGTTAGATTTTGTCAAACAGGCATTAGAGCTGGGTGAAGACGACGAAATCGTCGGCTTTTTATACCTGGGCACACCTTCAGGCGAGCCAGCCAAGCGGCACACGCCAGAGCCTGCGGAATACTTTTCCTACCTGTAATGCGGCGCAACCCAATCAACAACACCAACCAAAAAATCGGCAGGTGATTATCAAATAGAACCCGCGAACCGCGGGTTCTATTTTTAGCGCTATCTGCATCGTTGTTTGTAATGTTCTACTTTATTTACCACTTATCGTAAGAAAAACCGCACTGCAAACGTTATAGAAGTAACACACATCAACGGAGATAGTTCATTGAACAATCAACACAAGGCTAAGATGGCTGAATTGGCCAGCCAGTACGGCCGCCAGGTGTTTCATTGCGCAAACCGGTTGTTGTCTGATACACATCTGGCAGAGGATGTAACACAGGAGGTGTTTTTAAAACTATTTAACAAAGCCCCTGCTGCTTTTGAAAGTATCAGTCACTGGCCTGCTTATTTAAAAAGTATGGCGATATCTATTTCGCTTGATCAATTACGGCGGCGTAAAAGACTGGCTGAAGAAAGATATACCCAAATACCGGTTGAAGCCGAAGAATTAACCAATGGGCCTTATACACAAATAGCTACGCAACGCGATCTTATCGCCTTTAAAGCAGCGTTAGTGCAACTAAGCGCAAAAGACGCACAGGTATTTTGTTTACGTCACATTGAAGGGCATTCCTATCAGGAAATCGCTGACTTGCTAGAGATTAGCAATAGTCTGGTGGGTGTAACGTTACACCGCGCCCAGCAAAAACTTGCACAATTCTTGGGTGAAACTCGGTCATCAGGAGACAGTTATGCCAGCACAACATGAACTTACACCTTACCTGCAGCAATTGGTCAACACTTGCAAAGCTCAGCAACCCACCGCCAATGAGGATGAAAGGATGCAACAGCGTTTATCAGCCAAAATAGCCGCTTACAGCGACTCGCCACAACTTTTTAACCAGCAACGGCGCGGAGTGTTTGCCGGTTTACAACAACGATTAAGATCAGTATGGCAAATTTCTACTGTACGCTGGATGAGTTCAGCCGCCGCAGCTTGCGCTGTGGTACTGAGTGTATTTGTTATTACCAGCGCGCCAACACCTGCTTTTGCTACCATGGTGCAGCAATTAGCCAGGATCAGTACCATGTATTACCACGGTACTATGACATCACATGGCAAGGCGCTGGTTCAGCTAAAAGTGTATTATCAGGCACCGCACCATGTCAGAGTGGAAAACACGCCGTTGCAAGGCGATAGTGAGAACGCCGCAATGATAAATATTATTGATGGCGGCAAGGGTAAAGGCTTAATTTTAATGCCCAAGGCTAAAATGGCGGTTCCGTTTAGCTTTGAACCGAGCACTACGCAAAAGTCGGCGCAGGACGACCCGCTGTATTGGTTTGATACCGTGCTGAATTACGCTGGCGAAGTAGAGCACCTGCCGGCAAAAACCATCGACGGTGTTGAGGTTGCTGGCTATACCATTACAGACAACGGTATCACTATTACGATTTGGGCAGACGTAAAAACACAATTACCGGTTAATATTAAGGTAGCCATGGACGAAATTAATGGCCAGACTCCGTTTATGCTGCAAGCTGATCTGAAATTTAATCAACCTTTAGATGCGGCGCTGTTTTCTGTTAACGCTGACTCAAGCTATACAGTAGGCCGGGCAGATGACGACATCTGATAGCGAGGATATGCGCTAAAGCAACAAGAGGAGCAATATGCTCCTCTTGTTTATTGCTTAGAACTCAGCGTTGCCAGGGGTACGTGGGAAGGCGATTACGTCACGGATATTACCGATACCGGTAACATAAGATACCAAACGCTCGAAGCCTAAACCAAAGCCGGCATGCGGCACAGTGCCGTAGCGGCGCAGGTCACGGTACCAGCTGTAGTCTTCTTTATTCAGACCCATTTCTTCCAGACGCTTATCGAACGCTTCTAGGCGCTCTTCACGCTGGCTACCACCGATAATTTCACCAATACCAGGCGCCAATACGTCCATAGCGGCAACGGTCTTACCATCGTCATTTAAACGCATATAAAACGCTTTAATGTCCTTGGGGTAGTTTTGCATAATAATTGGCGCGCCAACATGCTCTTCGGCCAGATAGCGCTCGTGCTCAGATTGCAAATCGACACCCCATTCCACCGGGTACTCAAACTTTTTGCCACAGGTTTTCAATATTTCAATGGCGTCAGTGTAATCCATGCGAACGAAGGTTGAATCTACGAGCTGCTGTAAGCGGGTAATGGCCGTTGGGTCGATACGCTCGGCAAAAAATGCCATGTCGTCTGCGCGCTCGGTTAATACTGCCTTACACACGTACTTCAGCATGTCTTCAGCCAGCTGGGCGATATCTTTTAATTCAGCGAAAGCCAGTTCTGGTTCAATCATCCAGAATTCAGCTAAATGCCGACTGGTGTTTGAATTTTCAGCACGAAACGTCGGGCCGAAAGTATAGATTTTCGACATGGCACAAGCGTAGGTTTCACCGTTTAGCTGGCCAGATACGGT
>JBFKFH010000298.1:0-2969 GCA_041618685.1 Rheinheimera sp. | reverse complement strand
CTTTCGCTCTTGTCATACATTTTAACGGCCAGCCATTCGCGGGCAATAACTTCAAAGCTGTTTGCTGCAGCTTGGTTACTGGCAAGTTTGCGGGCTTGTTTTTCTATGCTTGGGTCGATGCCTTGCGCCAGCAGCCGGCGTGCTTCGTCGCGGGCAAGCCGGGCGTCTTTTAGGCTGACATCAGGATAAACACCAATGGCCAGCAAACGCTCTTTGCCAGTGAAGCGGTATTTAAACCGCCAATATCTTGAGCCACTTGTTTTTACTAAAAGATAAAGGCCGCTGCCGTCAGTTAGCTTATAGTCCTTTTCCTGCGGTTTGGCTTTTTCAACCTGCGTTGCTGATATCGGCATGTTGTATTCTCCGGATCTGTGGTTTAACCAGATTGCTAAGCATTTTCCATTGCTTAAAGCCTGGGGTATCAGATTGGGGGTATCGTTTGACCTGTGGGTCTGTATACCCCAGCAAGTACCCTAAAAGTAACGGGGTATCCGCTGGACAACATTAGACCAATATAGAATTGTAGGCAATAAAAAACCCAGCAATTACGCTGGGTTAGTGGCCGGTTATGGACTGGCTTAGTCCTTCATTTGGTGGAGCTGGCGGGAGTTGAACCCGCGTCCGAAAAACCTACATCGTCGGTACTACATGCTTAGCACATTCATTTAGTTAACCCTATGAGCGCCGAATGGCAGGCTATCGTCGGGCGAGCCTGATTGGTTTTAACGTTTTGTCTCCAGGCGAAGACGCGACGCGATCCTATTAGGGGTGATCTTCCAGAGTCTCAGCTTATAGGCATGCGTGAGGGGAAGAGCTATCTACTGCCTATTAAGCAGCGATTGCGTATGTTTCGTCGTTTGCGACTAGTTTTTTGCGGCTTTTTTACGAGGCCTACCGCACCTCGGCATGCACCTAAGAGTTCGTGAATCCCGTCGAATCCAGAATCAGCCCCGAATTCTGTGGTGTTACACTCACACTTACAGTGTGCGGCTATTGTACGCAGCTACTCGCTGTTACACAAGCAGGCATTGTACCTTTGCCACTTTTGTCACTATTCTTTTTGTTGCTACGACACTGGTTAGAGGCCGTTTAGTGATTAAAGTTCCAAACCGTACTAGCGTTTGGAATGTTTCATCATCCGTTCTTTTTCGCGAGACCAGTCTCTGTCTTTAATATCGTCACGCTTATCAAACGTTTTCTTACCTTTGGCCAGATGAAATTCCAGCTTAACCCAGCATGCTTTCCAGTACATTGCCGTTGCTACCAGGGTATAACCATCTCGCTCTTTCAAGCCGATTAGCTTGGCTAGTTCCCGTTTGTGTAGCAATAGTTTGCGGTTGCGTTCCGGGTCGCACACTACGTGTGAAGATGCGCTATTCAACGGTTGGATCTGGGCACCGAGTAAATACGCTTCACCATTATGTAAAATGACGTAAGAATCAGAAAGGTTAACTTTACCCTCGCGGATACTCTTCAGTTCCCAGCCCTGCAGTGCCATACCTGCTTCGTAGCGGTCTTCTAAAAAATACTCATGCCGCGCTTTTCTATTCTGCGCAATGGTACCGTTTTTATTTTTGCTAGTTTGTTTTTTGCTCATAATTCGTTATTTTTCGCAGCTCTGTTTTGGGGTTCAGCGGTGGCTCAAGCCTTGTTGCAGCGCGTTATTCTGTTACAATCGGCAGCGAGTTTAAAGGGGATAGAGTATGCCACAAATTGAGCGCAGTGCGTTGGTTTTTTACAGTGCACAGCAGATGTTTGACTTAGTCAACGCCGTACCTGACTACCCGCAATTTCTGCCTGGTTGCAGCTCTGCACATATTGTCAGCCAATCTGCTGATGAGATGGTGGCGTCGTTGACGGTTTCCAAGGCGGGTATCGGCCATACCTTTACCACGCGTAATACGTTATACCCACCACAGCGTATCGCCATGCAGTTAGTCGATGGGCCATTTAAGCAGTTACAGGGCGGGTGGGAGTTTCACCCCCTGAGCGATTGTGCCTGTAAGGTGATATTAAAGCTGGAGTTTGAGTTTTCCAGCCGGCTGGTACAATTTGCGTTTGGTAAAATTTTCAGCGAGCTAGCGGCGTCAATGGTGAATGCTTTTACCCAACGGGCGAAACAGGTATATGGAGAGCAGCATGTCTGAGCAGATCACCGTTGAGGTAGCTTACGCCTTACCAGAGCGACAAAGTTTATTGACAGTGGCGGTAAATCGGACGAGCACCGTGCAACAGGTCATAGAACTGAGCGGTATTTTACAACAATACCCGCAGATTGACCTGGCTGGGCAAAAGGTGGGGATCTGGAGCCGGCCGGTAAAACTGGATGATATAGTGCAATCTGGTGATCGGATTGAAATATACCGACCATTAATTGCTGACCCGAAAGATTTACGTCGTCGCCGGGCTGAAAAAGCGAAAGATGAAGGTCGGGCTGACAAAGTAACGGGCGGGCGCCCGCATGAAACCAAAGCCAGTAGCTAAAGTCAGTAGCGAATAAAAAAGCCAGCGTAGTCGCTGCCTTTTTTATTCATCGGATGGCGTTAAATGTCTAATGGCGTATTAAAGTCGGCAGATTTTTCAAAATCACCTTTAATGTCCTGAAGCTTATTATCTTCAAATTTAACCACTAACCGTTTTTCAAACTTGCTGCCATTACCACTTTTTAATGCGTAAAAATAATGCCAGGTATCATTGTCAAAGGCATTGCTGGCTACCGGTGATCCCAAAACAAATTTCACCTGTTCTTTGGTCATCGCTATGCGCAGCTTATCGACATCTTTCTGTTCCAGAAAGTTACCCTGCGGAATATCAATTCGGTACACCCAACTGCTACAAGCTGACACGCCAACTAAGCCTGCTACCAATATCAAGGTTTTAATTACTGCTTTCATCTGTCACATCTGCTTTATCTGAATGGCTTTATCATACCCTATGACAAGCCCGGTGAAAAACCTTCTTTCAGACTG
>JBFKFH010000297.1:0-3014 GCA_041618685.1 Rheinheimera sp. | reverse complement strand
CCATATTACACCTATAAGTATGGCTCTACGCAGCAAGCGGATTATCAACTGCAATATAGTCGTAAATATCGCGCATCCAGCGCTGTGCTTCAGTAGTCCAGTTTATTTCGACCATGAACGTATTTGTTGTTCCATTACCATATTGGAGACTACCTGCCCTTCCGGTGCCTCTTTCAAGCCGCGCTGCACCATATGTTCAAATGCTAACTCGCGCAAAATCTCGTCGTAACTGGCATCATCCGGTTGGGACTGAACAATCTCAGTTATTTTTTCTTTCACATCAGACATTTCGATCTACAACTTGCCCACCAGAATTTGAACGTTGTAACTCACGTTTGAAAGTGAAAGCATAGCGTAATTCAACATGATCCTGTACACAACAAGCAGCAATTCCTTACTCGATTAACTCTATACAATCTATCGGGCACACTGCTATACAGGTTGGCTGGTCGTAATAGCCGATACATTCGGTACAAAGGATGGGATCAACCTCATAGTGTTTGCCCCCCATGCTAATAGCCTCGTTCGGACACTCCGGCACGCACATATCGCAATTAATACAGCTAACTTCAATAACAGCGGGCATGTTTAACTTACCGCATTAACGGCCAAATCACTGCTGGCAGTGGTCGCAACTGGTAATTGTTTTAGCAGCATAGCGAAGCGCAAATCGGTGCACTCTGGCAACTGCACTTTTAGCTGATAACAGGCACCGGGTGCCAGCAGCATGGCATTGCCCTGCTTATCCCGCAGCGCAGCTAAAGTAAAATGGTGATTACCGGCAGGAGTCATTAACAGCAAATTGTCACCTACTGCGAATTGGTTTTTAACCTCAACCAGAGCATAGCCTTCACTGTCCTGCTCACTGATAAACTCTCCCACCAGTAGCTGCTCACCCACACTGTGGCTTGTATCATAGTTTTGTAAGTCCTGCGGTTTATGTCGGCGCAGAAAGCCCTCAGTAAAGCCGCGGTTCGCCATGCCTTCCAGCTCGCCAAGTAACTGCGGGTTAAAGTCATGGCCTGCAGCGGCATCATCGATTGCACGGCGGTACACCTGGGCGGTGCGAGCAACATAGTAAGGTGATTTTGTACGGCCCTCTATTTTAAGCGAATGCACGCGCATAGCGGTTAGGGCCGGCACATGCTCAATTGCACGCAAATCTTTCGAGTTTAAAATATAAGTGCCGTGCAGATCTTCATCTATCGCCATCAACTCGCCTGGGCGGCCCTGCTCTTCGAGTAATGCTGGCGTGCTTATTGGTTTAAATTGCCCGGCATCATCCTCCACTGCCGCGTGCACCTGATAAGGCCAGCGGCAGCTATTGGTGCACGCCCCCTGATTCGGATCACGCTTATTGATGTAACCTGATAACAGGCAGCGGCCTGAATAGGCCATACATAAAGCACCGTGCACAAACACCTCCAGCTCCATGTCCGGCACTTCAGTACGGATTTCAGCAATCTCCTCTACCGACAACTCGCGCGATAATATTATCCGTTCGACACCAATACCTTGCCAAAACTGCACTGCAGCCCAGTTCACGGTATTGGCCTGAACCGACAAATGCAGTGGCATCTTGGGGAAATGCTGCCGCAACAGATAAATGACACCGGGATCAGACACAATAAGTGCATCGGGTTTTAGTGCGACCACAGGTGCCATATCGGCAATAAAACTTTTCAGCTTGCTGTTATGTGGCGCTATGTTCACAACCACATACAGCTTTTTGCCCAGCGCATGCGCTTCGTTAATGCCTGTTTCCAGGGTAGCTAAATCAAACTCGTTATTACGTACACGTAAACTGTAACGAGGCTGACCGGCATAAACAGCATCGGCGCCATAAGCAAACGCCAGACGCAACGCTTTTAAGCTGCCGGCCGGGGAAAGTAATTCAGGTTTAAACATTACAAGGTCTCCGCCACTACTATAGCGAAATGAAAAAGGCGGCTAGTGTAACGCCGGCGATAAAACCGGCGTTGATCTGCCACAAACTGCAGCGAGTTAACATTGAACCTGCGCCGCCTGAGCCGCTTTAAAGCCATTGGCGAAATTGTCCAGCCTCGCAGTACGACTACCAGCAGGTAACATCACCTCTATCAGGCTAAACCGTGTAGTACTGTGCAGAGCTAAGCGTAGTGCTTGTTCAAAGTCTGCCAGCGTTGTCACCTGCATACCATTTCCGCCCATACTGCGCGCCAATTCCGCGTAGTGCCAGTTAGCTAACCGGGTGCAGTTTAATGCCGGAGCAAAGGCTTCTATCATGTCCCAGCGTTGGTTGTTAAATACAATAATGACCGGTGCAAAGCCATAGCGGGTAAAGTGACCCAGCTCGAGACCGGTCATTAAAAACGCACCGTCGCCAACTAACACGACGGGTCGAAGACCTGTTACCGCCTGCACGCCAAAAGCTGCCGGCACGGCATAACCCATAGAAGCGTAAAATGCCGGTGCCAGCATCAGGCTAGGATTGGCATGCAAGGATGCAAACAAACAATCACCTATGTCAGAGATAAGTGGTACGGTTTGGTTACCAGCCGCTAGCACTTCATCCAATCGCTGCACAACACTGGTTGCATTTAACGCTTTATCAGGTGTTAAATTTGCTGCAGCAGGTAGGTTACAGTGCGCATATCGCACTGAAGAGTGTTTTTTTACGGCAGCCAGCAAAGGTTTTAACCCTAATTGATGATAAGTAGCCGGCCCCAGCTTAAGATGGTTCTGTTCAATACACACCACTTTGTGCGGCGGAAATAGCTCACTGTGCGCGGCAAAATTGCTGTCAGTTTTAATCACTCCCACCTGCAAAATTAAATCGGCGTTTCGCAACAGCTGTGCCGGGCGAATATCGGTTTTATCCAAAAATATGCCGGCGTATAAAGGATGTTGCAGATTAAAACTAGCCCGGCCCATTAAGGTACTGACAAAGGGAATGTTTAGTTTTTCTGCCAGTGCTTCAAGCTCCGCTACAGCATCAAAGCGGCGAACATCTACTCCGGCCAGTATGACCGGTT
>JBFKFH010000296.1:0-3026 GCA_041618685.1 Rheinheimera sp. | reverse complement strand
GTCATTTAACCGAAAACGATCGTAAACGTGCCAGCCGCAGTTCGGACTAAGCCGATTTACGCATGATAAAAAGGCCGGCATATTGCCGGCCTTTTTTCTTTTACAGCACAGAGTTACGTAGTGACGCTGGTTGCTACACGGCTTTTCTTGTATTCTCAGAGAGTATTTGTACGAATGGAGGCATTATGTGGGATAACTGGCACACTCATCTTGAAAATGGCAGACGGTTTATCCGGTTGTATGCCCAGCGTTGTCAGCAGGATCAGATCACGATAATCGGCGGTTATCTGACCTATATTTCATTGCTGTCGCTGGTGCCATTGATTGCGGTGATGTTTTCCATGTTGCGCGCCTTTCCGATGTTTAGCGAGTTTCGTCAAAGTATCGAAACCTTTGTTTATGCCAACGTGATCCCATCACGTGGTGAAGAAATTCAGACTTATATTACCCAGTTTATTGGCAATACCGGCGGAATGACGGCTGTAGGCGTGATGGCCCTGGTATTCGTTGCGTTGTTACTGATTCACAATATCGATAAAACGCTAAACAAAATATGGCGGGTGACAAAAAGGCCACGGCCAATTATTTCGTTTTCTATATACTGGATGATATTAACGCTGGGGCCAGTTTTATTTGGTTCATCAATTGTATTAAGTTCTTATTTAGTTGGTTTTACCCGTTTTGCTGATGATTACACGCCGGGCGCTTCAACGCTGGTTTTAGGTGTTGTGCCTTACATCATGTCAATGTTGGCGTTTTTTATATTGTATGTCGTTGTTCCAAATATAAAAGTGCGCTCCAGGCACGCCTTTTATGGTGCGTTGCTGGCCACTGTGTTGTTCGAGTTATCCAAACGCGGTTTTACGCTTTATGTCACACACTTCCCATCTTATGACACCATATACGGCGCGCTGGCATTGGTACCAATTTTATTTGTCTGGGTGTATTTATGTTGGTTGGTTGTTTTATTGGGAGCGGAGCTGACAGCCTTGCTGCAGCAAGTTGCGGCCGATACCGAACCGCCAGATGCCAACGACCCGGACCAGAATATACCGGATAGTTAACAGCACGGAGTGTTCATAATAAGATGAAAGCACTGATACAGCGGGTGCGACAAGCGGCCGTTAGTGTACAAGGCGATAGCATAGCGCAAATTGATACTGGCATTCTGGTGTTGTTAGGCGTTGAAGCTGGTGACACAGAGGCAGATCTTGCCAAGCTGGCGCATAAAGTGTGTCATTACCGCATATTTTCGGACGGCAACGGCAAAATGAATTTGAATGTGCAGCAAGCAGGGGGGGCATTATTGGTTGTGTCTCAGTTTACACTGGCGGCAGATACTAATTCGGGGTTACGACCCAGCTTTACCCCTGCAGCCGCGCCGGAGCAGGCATTGCATTATTACCAAGCGTTCGTTTCGCACTGTCAGGCATTGGGTATCTCTGTGGCAACCGGCCGGTTCGCCGCAGATATGCAAGTTAGCCTGGTCAATGACGGGCCGGTAACCTTCCTGCTGCAAAGTTAGAATTCGGAGTAGTTATTTATGCGACATTGGCAGCTACGCGCGCCTGAAACGGAGCTAGAGTGGCAACGCTATTATCAGCTGCGCTGGCAAGTACTGCGTGCACCCTGGCATCAACCTGCAGGCTCTGAGCGTGACGAGCTGGAAGCACAAGCCTACCATCAGATGCTGATATCGCCAGAGGGTGATATTGCGGCGGTGGGGCGTTTGCATCAACTTGGGCCAGACAGTGCGCAAGTACGTTACATGGCGGTGGCTGGCACCTATCAGGGGAAGGGCGCGGGCAGTAGAGTGCTGGCTGCGCTGGAGCTGCAGGCTGCTCGCTGGGGGTGCAGCGAAATCAGATTAAATGCGCGTGATACGGCTTTAGCATTCTATCAGCATCACGGTTACCAGCTACAGGGCGCTGCTTCTGCGTTATATGGTATTGCGCATATGGCGATGCAAAAAAAAATCAGGCTGGTGGGCACAGTGCAGCAACATCAGCTTTGGTGCGAACAGCTGAGCAACACCTGGCAAGCAACTATACCACTTAGCGAATATATGCAGCTGAACATAAATAGTTTCGATGGTAACGAGCTATGTTGTGCTGCGCCCTTGGCACCAAATATCAACCTGCATAACACCATGTTTGCCGGCAGCATATATTCGCTGGCTACATTAACCGGTTGGGGCATGCTGTATTTGCAGCTTCGTGCACTTGGTTTGCAAGGTGATCAGGTATTGGCTGGAGCCAATATCAAATATATCAAGCCAGTAGCTGTTGAGCCTCAAGCACGATGTGCGCTGCAGCATTGTATTGGCGATCTTCGTGGGTTAGCCGAGGGGCACAAGTCCGTTCAGAAAATAACGGTGCAGATTTTTTCCGCGACAGAGCTGGCAGCTGAATTTGTCGGCCGGTATGCGGTGTTACCGCATAACGCCGGTACCAAGTGAAAATTGTTATTGTTGGCTTCGGTTGGCTTGGCCAGCAACTGGCACCAGAGTTACTGGCAGCGGGGCACAATCTCTATGTTACCCGCCGCACGGCGGAGGCACTGACCAATCTGCCGGCAGGCGTAGAAGGTAGGGTACTGCACTTAAACCAGCCGGTTATGGCATATGAGCAAATGCTTTACGTGTTCAGCGAAGCTATCGTTATTTGTGCAATTTCGCCCGGGCGCCAGAACAATCAGCAAGATTATGTGCTGTCACTGCAACATCTTGCTGACCTGATGCGGCTGGCGAAAAGCCAAGCTGTAATACATTTTAGTTCCAGCGGTATTTATCAGGGACTGGCGGGCGACATTGATGAAAGTCTGCCACTTAATATGCCGTTACCACGAGTGAAACTGCTGGCTGACGGTGAGCAGTGTTTGCAGGCATTGGGTCGTTGTATTACGTTACGTCTTGCCGGGTTGATGGGGCCAGGCAGTCATCCGGGGCGTTTTCTTGCCGGAAAAACACTTTCCGATCCGCAGGCGCCTATTAATATGCTTCACCCTTTCGATATTCAAGCTGCGCT
>JBFKFH010000295.1:0-3040 GCA_041618685.1 Rheinheimera sp. | reverse complement strand
GGATGCCTGGTGCCTGCTGGGGGTGTTTTTTGCACTTATGATCTGGTCAGTGTGGCAGGGTATGCGTAACCCACAGGATACGCTGGCAAATGACGTAGAGGATGAGCTGGCAGATAGCACAACAATGACATTAAAACAGGCCATCGTGTGGTTGTTGGTGGGCTTGGTGTTACTCATTGTTGCTTCGCGCATGTTGGTTTACGGTGCCGTATTTATTGCCCAGTCGCTGGGTGTCAGTGATCTGGTTATCGGCTTAACCGTGGTTGCCGTAGGAACCTCATTACCAGAGCTAGCCTCGTCGTTAATTGCTATTAAAAAAGGCGAGCACGATATAGCGCTGGGTAATGTCATTGGTTCAAACCTGTTTAATACCTTAGCGGTAGTCGGTATTGCTGCAGCTATCCAGCCTATGGCGGTAGATGCAGTGGTGCTTAGCCGAGACTGGACCTTAATGGCACTGTTAACCGCAGCGCTCTTTGTTATGGGGTACGGCTATAAAAAGCAGGGCCGCATTAACCGGCTTGAGGGCGCGATACTATTAACGGTGTTTATTGGTTATACCGGTTATCTGCTAAGTACCGTGCTTGCCTGATGACCGTTGAGCGGCCTGAGCTGGACAGTGGCTATTATCTGCAGCACTTTAACGAGTTGCTGCAGTTTGTCAGGCAGCACTATGATGCTTGTTTGACAGACGATAGCAGGCAGTTTTTGCAGGATTTTTCTGTGCTTAGTACGAATGCGCAGCAACTGCTGGTCAGGATGTTAAATCGCAAAGGCACTGTATTTGCAGACACTGAACTGGTGTATGCCGAAATAGGCGACACGGCGGCGCTATTAGCCGAGCTAACCGCGGCTGGTTTTACTGCGGGGCTGCATGATACTGATCTACCAGACTTTTGGCTGCGCCTAACCAAAGACACGCTATGGCAGTTGCTGCAGCTAGCCCGCGCCGAGATGCCAGATAATGAGTGGGCTGCGCTTGGCATTAAAAAAAGCCAAACCAAACCACAATTACTGGGCGCGGCGTTAAAACTGCCGGTTAACTGGCTGGCGCTTATTGCCACGCTGCCACAGCGTTATGTCGTGCTGCAGCGCCAGGACACGCTTAACTACCTGTATTTTCTTTATTTTGGCCGTATTGAAACCAATTTATCGCTATTTACCCTGCGCGATTTAGGTATTCGCCAAAGCGGCCAGTTTAAGCAGCAGTACCAGCCACGCTTCACATCAAAAGATCAAGCACAGCTGGCGTTTGCGCTGGCCAATGCCAAACAGGCCATTATTGCTCTGGCAAAGCAGTTAAAGCAGCGCAATAGCGATGCTGGCGCACTGCTACAAGACTGGCTAACGCAGGTTGAAGCGTGGCCGTTGTCTGATGACGATGCGCTGGCGCTAAAGCGCAGTGAACGCTGTTATCAGCTGGGAAAGCTGGCCGAGCAGCAGCATTTGCCAGAACTGGCGTTACAGTTTTATCAGCACAGTGCAGGCTTTCCGGCTAGCGAGCGGCTGGTTAGGTTGTATTGGCAGCAGGGTGACACCACGCAATGTCAGCAGTATTTGCAGCAATTGCTGGACGACCCAAGCTGCGACGAAGAGTGGTTGTTTGCCGACGATTTCTACCAGCGTAAATTTGGCACTGACGGTAGCAAAAAACGCCGCTCAGCGTTAACAGAGCTGTTGCTTAACGCCGCCAGCGTTGGCATAGATGAGCTGTATACCGGCAAAGCCGAACAAGGGTTGATGCAGCATTATCAGGCGCAGGGTTATAGCGTGTTTCACAGCGAAAATAACCTCTGGCTGGCGCTGTTTGGCCTGTGGTTCTGGCATGAATTATTTGAACATCACGATAGTGCATTGCATAACCCGTTTGAACGCCGGCCACGCAATTTAGCCGCCGGCGGTTTTTATCAGCAGTTTGCCGCCAGTCTGGAGCAAAAACTGGCACAACTGGCCACGCCAGAGGCCGCCAGCATCTTGCTCAGCACACTTACAGCGCATTATCGCAAAGCCAATAGCCTGTTTTACTGGCACAGTGACTTAGCCCAGCAGCTGCTGCCTTTGTTACAACATGCGCCGGTAAATAATGGCGAAAGTGGTTTAGCGCCCATACTGCGGGCCATGGCACAGGACTTTACCCGCCACAGCAGTGGCTACCCGGATTTACTGCTGATAAAAGACAGCCAGCTTGAGTTTATCGAAGTAAAAGCTCCGGGCGATAAAATACAGCGTCATCAGTTAGCGCGCTTACTGGCACTGAATAACGCCGGTTTTAACGCCCGCATAGAAAAACTGCAGTGGATAGTCGACCCTAACCGGCTTTACGTGGTGCTGGATGTGGAAACCACCGGCGGTAAAGCGGGTAGCGATAGAGTGACAGAAATTGGCGCAGTAAAAGTGCAGTGCGGCGAGGTCATCGACAGCTTTAGTACGCTGATTAACCCGGAGCGGCATATTCCGTCGTTTATCAGCCGTTTAACCGGTATCAGCAATGCGATGGTGGCGGAAGCACCCAAGTTTGCCGATATCGCCAGCGAGCTAAATACGTTCTTACATGGCGCCGTATTTGTCGCCCACAACGCCAAATTCGATTACGGCTTTATCCGCGCCGAATTGGCCCGCTGCGATATCACACTCGACATGCCGCAGCTTTGCACAGTGGTAAATATGCGCCGTTACTACCCCGGGCTGGCGTCTTACAGTCTGGGTAATCTGTGTAAAGAGTTCGGCATTAACCTGACCAACCACCACCGCGCATTAGCCGACGCCACCGCAACAGTGGAGTTATTAAAGCTGATAAATGCCAGGCGTATCAGCGCGCAATAACTGTGCTGCGTTCCCGGCAAGAACACTTGTTTTCAGCGCACTGTTTTCTCTACTGAGTTTTTGAATAAACGGGGTCAGAATAAACAGAGTCAGATCAAAATCAACTTATGGGTGAGGCGTCAGGTTTGAACCTTCGGGGTCCGAGCCAATGGTTAATTTTCAAGCCGTTTACTGAATATGGCGTTGTCGCTATTAACCAGTAATAGCGACCCATTAG
>JBFKFH010000294.1:0-3053 GCA_041618685.1 Rheinheimera sp. | reverse complement strand
TCAGCGATACCAAATCACTGCTGGAACTGAATAAGAGCCGAATTATTACTGAGCCGGCAACGTATTTTAGCCGGAATATGCGGTAAATAACGCGGCGATAACATCAGATTGCGTAATGATACCGACAAGTTGTTGCTGGCTGTCGAGCACAGGGATATGGTGTAATCCCTGGTCGGATAACAGCGGTATCAAGCCGGCAATGTGATCTGCTTCGTGCACCACGGTTAGCTTGGTTACCATAATATCGGCTACTTTGCGTTTGTATTGTCGGGTGTAGCGGTTTTTCAGTAATAAATTGTTAAGGTGACGCAGCACGCCCCAGTAATGTGGAACTTTGATGTTTTTGAGGAAATCGGCGGTCGCTATTACGCCTAATAGCTGTCTGTGGTGGTCAGTTACCGGCAACAGGCTGATGTTGTGTTTGCGCAATAGCTGCCAGGCACTGGCAATGGCGGTGTCTGGTGTAACTGTTATCAGGTCGCGCGACATAATATCGCTGCAGCGGATCTGGCCACTTTTGCGCTGGTACGCATTCAGCTGTGCCTGATGATACAACCGCTCTAAATCTTGTTCACTAATATCGACCACGGTATCAAAACTATTCAGCGCACTGAGCAAGTCTTCCGGTTGCAATCCCAGGCGCTTCCGCGGCGACTGGTCATGATGTAAATGTACCGGATCAAATTTTTCCGGCGGTTTTTGCAAGCCACGTTTTAACAGTATTTTGTTCAGCAGCAGCGCCACGGCTAACATAACAAAAACATTCAGCGCCACCGGATAAAGCAAAAAGTCATAGCCTAATACCTGATCACTGGCCGCAATCACCGGTACTAAGGCAGTGGCACCGCCCGGTGGGTGCATGCACTCAAAAATATACA
Source organism: Rheinheimera sp. (assembly GCA_041618685.1). GTDB lineage: Bacteria > Pseudomonadota > Gammaproteobacteria > Enterobacterales > Alteromonadaceae > Alishewanella. Next base: position 2,175 of record JBFKFH010000294.1, on the reverse strand, counting down.
TAACAAACAAAACTATACCTATGGTAACCGCAGCCATTAGTGCCAGATCAGTAAACAGGTGCGAGCAAAGCAGGCCGACACAGGCAGAAATTAAATGACCGCCAACAAAAGACCAGGGTTTGGCCAACGGGCTGTTAGGTAAGCCAAACAATAGTACCGATGAGGCACCCATTGATGCCAACAACACTATGGTACTGCTGGTATCCGCTAGTTGCAGGCTGGTATAGGTCACCACAAACAGGGTAATAAAAGCAGCGAAGGCAACTTTTAACCGTTCGGTTAAGGCTATGGCGGATAGCCGTTGACTATCCTGTTTTACTAATCCCAACTGCGCGGCGGCGATAAGCAGGACACTTTTCATTTTTGTTTGCAAGACTATTTCCACCGGGTGGCACTAAAGCCGGGCAAGTATAAGCAGTTGCGGCAAAAAAAACATCAACGCAGAGTGCTCAACAATCACACCTTTGCCACCGGCACCGTGAAATCATTGGTAATAATGGCTGTTTCACAGCACAGAAATGGCAGGCGGGTACTGGGGTTATATTAACGCCGGTATTCTGGCACTGGTCTTTTTAACGGCGTATCTACCTGCATTGTTTTTTTACGTAATGCAAAATAATTAGCAAAAAATAGTGCTCGGTTTAGCGTTAATTTAGCTACGCTTATAGCCGTAGCAGCGTGTGTATGCCAGCCTGCTCTATGCTCTGTTAGTGTGTGTGTAACCGCAGAAAAGTCTCAATGGCGAGGGGTAATACATGGAAACGCAAGTAGATGAAATTGCCGACAATATATTTCGCCTGTCAACGTTTATACCAGATGTAACACCGAGTGGGTTTACGTTTAATCAGTACCTTATTAAGGCCGATGAACCGTTACTGTTTCATTGCGGCGGACGAGCGCTTTTTCCTTTGGTGTCTAAAGCCGCTGCCAGCGTGCTACCGCTGCATACGCTCCGCTGGATCTGCTTTGGCCATGTTGAATCTGATGAGTGCGGCTCGATGAATCAGTGGCTAAGCGTCGCACCTGAGGCGCAAGTAGCACATGGCGCAGTTGCTTGCATGGTGTCGCAAAACGATTTAGCAGATCGGCCGCCACGGGTGCTGGCAAATAATGAAGTAGTTGATTTGGGTGGCAAACGGGTGCGCTATATCGATACGCCACATGTGCCTCATGCGTGGGAGTCGGGCATTATTTATGAGGAAACCACTAAAACCCTCTTTACCGGCGATTTATTCACCCAAACCGGCAACGGCCCTGCGCTAACGGGTAGCAGCATTGTGGGCAATGCCATTGCAGCCGAGGAGGCCTTTCACGCTATGGCGCTAACACCCAACACGCCGGCGATTATTCGGCAACTTAAACAGTTAGGCGCAGCAAGGTTAGCCGTTATGCATGGCTCTTGTTTTAATGGCGATTGCGCCGCAGAACTTGAAGCGCTGGCGGTGTATGTCGAAAATGCCTTGCTTAGTGCCAGCAATAACTAAGCGACACCAGACTTGGCCCGCATCACATAATGACGGCCATTGTTGAAAAGATAGCACTTATGTGATTCCCGGCATAAAAGGCAGTAACGGAAAACAAAAATTCCACCCGGAAGGTGGCGTTTTTAAAGGAATTTTTGGTGCGTCCTAGTGAACTCGAATCTCCGCCCCTCTACTTTCCGTAATCTTATAGACACTCATTAATCTCGTTGAGATTCTCTTTTTCCTCGTAATCTGCCGGTGATAACTATCCTAAATGGCGGTGTCTGCGCCGACTCATGCTGGTTGATGGCTTTGAATATTTGCTCTTGGGTATAACGTTTTTTCATTTTGAGATCTCCATTGGCTCCAGTTTATTGGAAATCTCATCAATGTCATGGTTCTAAATTTTGGTGAAATGTATATTACCAATATTTGGTTTTGTTATTACCGCAAGGTTGGTTCTGGTCGTGTCGCTTGGTTTCGGTTGTTACCTTGCATCCTATCTAACAATTGAAGCAACATATATCAACTTCCCTTTGTAACAGCTGGTTGATGACGTATACGCTTTAGTACCAATTGAGCAGTGATTAGGTCTCCATTCCAATCAAACTTACCTTAAGCAAGCTATCTTTAAGCTGGCTCATCATAATGCTGTCAAAATATTGGTTGACAAATTGGCAATAAGTTAATAGCTTTATTGGCATGCCGAGTG
>JBFKFH010000293.1:0-3099 GCA_041618685.1 Rheinheimera sp. | reverse complement strand
CGCAAGGCCTGAAAAATATCGCCCAGCGTATTCATCGCAGCGCCGACATCTTTGCTGCCGGTTTGACAGCCAAAGGCGTGACTATTGTTAATGCGCACTGGTTCGACACTATTACCTTTAAAGTGGCTGACCGTGCTGTGGTTATTCAGCGTGCGCTGGATGCTGGCGTTAACCTGCGTACCGATGTAGCAGATTCTTTAGCTGTAAGCTTTAATGAAACCACCAGCAGTGCGGACATCGCTGAGCTGTTTGATATCGTGCTGGGCGCTGGCCACGGCGTTAGCGTTGATGCGCTGGACAACAGCATCGTGGCTGATGGTAGCAAGTCGATTCCGGCAGATTTAGTGCGCAACGACAGCGTGCTGGGTCATCCGGTATTTAACCAGTATCACAGCGAAACTGAGATGCTGCGTTATATCAAAAAGCTGGAAAACAAAGATCTATCGCTAAATCACTCTATGATTTCGTTAGGCTCATGCACGATGAAGCTTAACGCGACCGCTGAGATGATCCCGGTAACCTGGCCTGAATTTGGCTCGCTGCACCCGTTTGTGCCACGCGATCAGGCCGAAGGCTACTATGAGATGATTAACCAACTGGGTGACTGGCTGGTTAACATTACCGGCTACGACAACATTTCTATGCAGCCAAACTCTGGCGCACAGGGCGAATACGCCGGTTTAGTCGCGATACGCAAGTATCACGAAAGTCGTGGCGAAGGGCACCGTAATATCTGCTTAATTCCGGTATCAGCGCACGGGACGAACCCGGCGACCGCCGCGATGATTAGCTACGACGTGGTGCTGGTAGATTGTGATAAGCGCGGCAATATCGATATGGCCGATTTAAAAGCCAAAGCTGCAGAAGTGGGTGACCGCTTAGCCGCAATCATGGTTACTTATCCGTCAACCCACGGTGTGTTTGAAGAAAGCATCCGTGAACTGTGCGATATTATTCACAGCTATGGCGGCCAGGTTTACATGGATGGCGCCAATATGAATGCACAGGTCGGTGTTACCGCACCTGGCTTTATCGGCTCAGACGTATCGCATTTAAACCTGCATAAAACGTTCTGCATTCCACACGGCGGTGGTGGCCCGGGCATGGGACCTATCGGTGTAAAAAGCCATTTAGCGCCGTTCCTGCCAAACCATACGGTTGTTGGCATTGATGGCACTGGCGCGTCAAATGGTGCGGTATCAGCAGCACCGTTTGGCAGTGCAGGTATTTTACCGATCAGCTGGATGTACATTGCGATGATGGGTGCTGAAGGCTTAAAACAGGCCACAGAATTTGCCATTTTGAACGCTAACTATATGGCGAAAAAGCTGGACCCGTTATTCCCGGTATTGTACCGCGGTAACAACGACCGCGTAGCGCACGAATGTATTATCGACATCCGGCCGATAAAAGAAGCCAGTGGCATTACCGAGATGGATATAGCCAAGCGCTTAATGGACTTTGGTTATCATTCACCAACCATGAGCTTCCCGGTAGCGGGCACGTTGATGATTGAACCAACCGAGTCAGAAAGCAAAGCTGAGTTAGATAAGTTTATTGAAGCGATGAGCACTATTCGCGCTGAAATTGACAAGGTAGCCGCCGGCGAGTGGACTGTAGACAACAACCCACTGGCTTATGCGCCGCATACCATGCAGGATATTTTCGATCCTGAGTGGGACCGGGCTTACGAACGTCAGTACGCCGCCTTCCCGGCAGCCTTTGTCGCCGAGAACAAGTTCTGGCCAACGGTAAGCCGTATTGACGATGTATACGGTGACCGTAACCTGATTTGCTCTTGTCCAAGCCCGGAAGCGTATCGGTAATCGTTTAGCCGCCTGGTGAACAACAATTCGCCTTGTGAAGGTGTAAAATGAAAAAAGCGAACCAGACAGGGTTCGCTTTTTTTTTGCCCTTTAAATAGCAGGCGGTAGTGAGTAAGCGCCGAATACTCCCAAGGCAGAGTAAAAACCGATTGCCTATCGGTTTTTACTCTGCCACAATAATCGCCATCGCCAGAAGAGATAAGTATCATGCAGTTAGGTGAATTGGAAAAGCAGGTATTACAGTATCTTTGGAATGCATCTGAAGCTGACGCCAAACAAGTGCATAGTGTCCTTGGGTTGTCTCGTGGCAATTCGCTGAACACAATCCAGAGCACGTTGGAGCGTTTGTTTAAAAAAGATTTGCTCAGCCGCACCAAGCAAGGGCATGCATTCTATTATCGGGCAAAAGTCGATCGCGAAGCGTTAATTGCGCAATTAATCACCAATGCCACCAGTGATTTTGTTGAAGAAGGCGAACACAGTTTGATTGCCGCCTTTAGTTCAGCATCAGCCAATTTGAACGATGCGCAATTAGATAAGCTGGAACAATTGATCGAAGCACAGCGGCTGCTACGCAAAGGGAAGCAATAACCATGTTGGTGGGAAGCCCGGCAATAGCGATGAATTTGCTAAGCATAGCGGTGCTGGCTTTTGCCATTAGCGTAGGGCTGCTCGCTCTATTATCAGTGCTGATTATTTCCCGCTTTAAACAATTAACCTTCCCAATTCGCAAAGTCATTTTGTGGTCTTTTGTGACTGCGCCCTGGTGGATTGCCGCAAGCTGTATTGGCTTTTTTTGGCCGAGGCAACAGGATATTTTTCCAACTGCTTGGCTAAATAATTTTGCCCACTGGCATCATGTTGAGGTGTTTTACTTTGCCAGTTGGCATGCGGTTACGTTGTTATCAGCCGGTATTTATCTGTTGTATTTGCTCGTTCGTGCTATCTATGTTCACCGCAAACAGCTTGGCGCGATGTCAGATTTAATACAGCTATCTGACGTTCAACAACAAGAAACGCAACAAAGGCAGCGTTATTATTCGTTGTCACTTAATGTGCCCACGGCATTTACCAGTGGACTGTTTATCCCGAAAATCTATTTGACCACAGCGTTGCAAAAACGCGTCAGTGCGCAAGAGCTGGATATTATCGTTAAACATGAAATGGCTCATGTCAGAGCACGGGACCCACTGTTTAAGCTGGCCTTTGCGTTGTGTGCCGGTTTTTATCCATCATTGGTAAGACGCAAACTGCTTCAGCAATTTACGTTACT
>JBFKFH010000292.1:0-3221 GCA_041618685.1 Rheinheimera sp. | reverse complement strand
TCTGCTGTTATCGTAAGCATCTTCGGTCAGTGTATTACACCTTAAATCACTTCAACGCTCTCAATGGCTTTTTTAACCTGCATTGGCTGGTCGATGTTTTTATAAACCAGGTCGCTTATGCCTCTGCCGGTAACTTTAATTGAACCGAAACCAAATATACGCCCCAAAATCCCCTGGTCTATTTCAACGGTTTCAATCGATGAAATTTTCATCTCTTCAGATTTACGGCTAATGATGCCGGTTTTCAGTATCACCCGTTTATTGGTTATGCCTTGCTCGATACTTCTGAGCTTTAAATATTCCCAGAGCGCCAATAGCAACGTAATACCAAGGGTTGGGATCGCTAATATTAGCCAAAGAAACATCGGCAGCTTTGCAAACCAATGCAGCTTAAACAGGCCGCGGATTTCCTCTCCGTTTGATAATGATTCTTCGATATATGACATATTATTCCCATGTTGAAGTGACTAACGCTGCGCCGCAGCAAGAATTGGAACCTGTTATAACATTGAAAAATAAAACAATGCTATATCATACGCTGGCGAGTTGCCGGGCCGCGCAGTACACACAATTTCTACCGGCAGTTTTGGCCTGATACAGATGTTGATCGGCCAGCTTACTTGCCTGCTCGAACTGTACAGTTGTGGCCATAACGCTTAATCCGGCGCTGAAGCTGACAGAAACGACTTGCTCATTAAAAACAAATTCTTGCTGCGAAAACGACTGGCGAATTTTATCGACCAAGTTAAATGCTGACCCAAGATCGGTATCAAACAGAACCAGTAAAAATTCTTCACCGCCCCATCGCGACACGAGATCCCGGCCCTTGGTATGCTGGAGCAGCGTGTTGGCTAACGTCACTAACACTTTATCGCCAGCAGCATGACCGAAACGGTCATTTATCTGTTTAAAATGATCAATATCCAGCAAGGCAACCACCGCCACGGCATCGTGTTCTTTGTCTTTAAGCAAAGATTCTAAGCCGTATCGGTTCAGTACCTGTGTTAATGCATCAGTATTGGCAAGGCGGCGATGTGTTTCTGACGTAAAAGTAATGGCGCCATAGGACATGATGCGGATTTTTTCACTCGCCAACACCAGAACGTACAGTGCAAATGAGGTGGCAACTATTCTGCTAGCTTCCATTGCGGTATAAGGATAAAACCCAGAAAAATCGCCGAACAGGCCCACGCTGAGCAGTAGAAAATACACTGCCATCATCGCAATGCCCATCGCGGGGCCTACCACCAGCACCATCAGCATACTCGTGGTATAAGACCAATACACGCCGGTGCCTTCTGCTCCACCGCTAAGTACAAGATAAACGGATAGCACCAGCAGCATAAACCCAAGAAAATAGCTTATATGGCGCACATTGCTGCTGAATTTAGCGGCGCAAGCTGTAGCAAAATCGAATACCAGCAACAGTAAAAGTACCGCCCCGAGCAAATAGCGGCCATTTACTAAAGAGACAATACCAAAGGCAGCCAGAAACAGCCCGCCCACACCGGCAAATACATATATAAGCAAGCGTTTGCGTTGATTTTCAATTTCGCCTGGCGTAATACCCATTTCCATACTGCTACACACCTGTAAATTCTCTACCCTGAGCCATTTGATGTTAACAGCTAACAGAAAAGCTGCAAGTAACAGTATTCATCTGATTTGCAAACGACTTTATCTGCTTTAGCATCCAGGTTATCGGTCTGCAGCGTTGTGCTAAACGCCTGGCGTCAGCAAAACAAAAAGGGCCATCTGGCCCTTTTATATTTTCGCATTAAGACGTTAGCTGGTAAGCGCCGCGCTGACGTTCATACGATATAGCACCGCATCAACCTCACCCAGGGCATCTTGGTGCATATAGCGCTTTACAAACTGCATACCTAATTTGCGCATCACGCCGATAGAGCCGGCGTTATCTGGCATGGCAATCGCTGATACAAACGCGACATTTTGATTATTAGCCACAACAGCTGCCGTCACCGCCGCGGCCGCCTCACTGGCATAGCCCTGGCCCCAGTACGGCCGCTTCAGACGCCAGCCAATTTCGATGTCATCAGTGCTCGGAGTCGCCGTATTAAAACCCATCGGTCGGATTAATACCCACCCCAGATAGGTATTGTCAGCCAGCCGTCGTATCTGCCATATGCCATAGCCGCGCGCCGGGCTATGATATTGCGCCATTCGTGGCAGCATTACCTCAACAATGGTCTGCATTGTGGTGCATTTACCACCGTTGATATAGCGCATTACCTCGGCATCCTGATCGACGTCAAACAGCAGCTCTGCATCCTGCGCAGTAAGCAAATCATATTTCAGCCTCTGGCTGGGCGAAATAACAAGCATCAGACTTTTACCCTGTACTAAAACGCAGTTACTTGCTGCGGCGTGGCTTACCTTTAGGCTGGGATTTGCCGGCGCTTTCCAGCTCAATAGCGGTTGCACTTACTTTGTTTGAACGCCCTGATAATACCTTTCGTGAAATGCTCTTAAGCAATGATTCACGGTTACTTACTTCAAAACCTGGTTTGATAATGCGTTTGATACTGCTACCAATCAGTTTTTGAATACGCTCTAAGGTTTGCTCCTCTTCCCGACTGACAAAGGAGATAGCGTTACCGGATGCGCCTGCCCGCCCGGTACGACCAATACGGTGCACATAATCTTCCGGTAAATACGGTAAGTTAAAGTTCACCACGTGATCAAGGCCCTGAATATCCAAGCCACGGGCCGCCACTTCAGTGGCAATCAACACTTGTAGCTTAGCCGATTTAAAATCAGCGATGGCACGGCGTCTGGCTCCCTGACTTTTATCACCATGGCACACGGCAGCATCTATTTTACGTTGCTGTAAGCCGGCTAACAGCCGGTCGGCCTGCTCCTTGGTACTGGTAAACACCAATACCTGAAACCAGTTGTTCTCAGCCAATAGCTGCTCAAACAACTCGATTTTACGCGCCTCTTCTACCGCGTACACCACATGGTTTACTGTATCCGCTGTACTATTTGTTTTTGCCACCCGGATTTGCTGATGATTTTTCAGAATTTTATGTGATAACTCATTTACCGCCGGTGACGTAGTGGCAGAAAACAGTAAAGTTTGGCGTGCTGTAGCGGTCATTTGCAGCAGTTTCAGCACGTCGGTGCTAAAACCCATATCTAACATACGGTCGGCTTCATCCAACACGACAAATTCAACATCACTTAATATCACTTTACCC
>JBFKFH010000291.1:0-3323 GCA_041618685.1 Rheinheimera sp. | reverse complement strand
TATATGGACATGCTGGAACAAGCAGTGCATGCACTGAAAAACGGCCGGGAACCCAGTTTAGATGCTATGCTCAGCCAGCAAACGGAAATGGAACTACGCATTCCGGCATTATTGCCAGATAGCTATATTCCGGATGTAAATTTGCGCTTATCCTGTTACAAAAAGCTCGCATCCGCCCGTACTATTGACGAGTTGGATGAAGTACAGGTAGAACTTATTGATCGCTTTGGTTTGCTGCCAGATGCAGCAAAAAACCTGGTCACACTTTCCGAGTTCAAAATACAGGCCCAGGCGCTAGGTATTCGTCGTATCGAAGCGAGCAGCAAAGGTGGCGTAGTGGAATTCAGCGACAAAACTGCGGTATCACCGGCCTATATTATTGAGCTTATTCAGAAACAATCGCGGGTATTTAAACTCGAAGGTGGCCAGAAACTACGCTTTAATATAGCGTCGAATGATGGTGCCGAGCGCCTGAGCCTGATCGCCAATATGTTGTCAGACTTTGCCAAGCATAAGGTAGGAAAATGAGTAGAACCCTTCGTTGCAGTTTACTAGTTGCCACAATGTTCAGTTGCACACTACTCGCCCAGGAGCAACGCTGGTTTGAAGTAGAGATGCTAATTTTTAGTCAAACGCCGTCGGCACTGCAAGAGCAGTTCGGGGATACCGTCACGCCAATTAAGCCTGGCCGCGCCATTGATTTGCTGACGCCGCTGTATCAACCGGATTTAACCGCCCTGCTTGATGCACTGCCATTATGCCAGCCAGACTTCTCAGGCATTATCGCAGACAGATTTAACCTAAATTTGCCAAAACAGCTGTGTATTTTCGAACTGCAGCCGCACAGCTGGCAACAGCGTAGTTTATTTGAACCACGTCATGCCGTTACAACGGTACCTTATCCGGACCGCCTGCCCAACCTGATCACAGGCGATGGCAAACACATTCAACAGCCCTATTTGGCTGAGTTGTCATCTTTACAGCTTACTGACATCGCAAATAAAATTAAGCGTCAGTCCGGCAATAGCCTGTTGTTGCATACCAGTTGGCGGCAGGCACCCGTTACAGAGCGGCGTGCAATTGCCAGCCGCTGGTATGGCGGTAGCAATTTTTCACAACAATTTGACTATTGGGGCCAGCCCCAGACTGCAACATTAACCCGGGCCGGTGCAAATGCTGCAGACACTGCGCTGTTAAATGGCCAAAGTGTAATGCAGCGCCCCGCTGATAATAACACGGCACTGATTAGCAACATTGACGCGTTATTACAACAACTGAACGCTAATAGCCAACTGACAACCAATACTCAGGCCCCGGTTAATAGTGTCACCGCGGAAAACAATCTGACCGTGCGTAATTTGCCACAGCAAGTCTGGCAACTCGATGGCTTGTTTAAATTACATCTGGATCATTATTTGTTCGTTAATACTGAATTTAATCTACGCCGTGTTAGCGGTAATAAGCTAGAGACTATTTATGTGCGGCAAAGCCGGCGGGTGATCAGCGGGGAAATACACTATTTGGACCATCCTCATCTGGGCATAGTGTTGCAAATTCGCCGCTTCGATCCGGCCAGTCAGGACATCTCAACGTCTGACATTGACAGCAACTTGATAACAGAGTGATAATTTTTTGGCAAAGTCATTGCGAAAAGTGTTACTAATGCCTAAGCTTGCCGCGTTGTTACACTTTTAAACAAAACTATACGGGTAAATAGCATGTCAATTTTTTATATTACCCGTAAAGAACTACCTAATTGCAGAGCACTATGGACAATTTGACCCCAATACCGGAGTTTACGCCGGAACAGTATTTGCTGTTATTGGCGTTGCTCGTTTTAGCCAGCAGCTGTAATCCCGTATTAAGCTGGCTGTTTCCCAGCTTAATTGGCAGTATCTGGATCACCCTACTGCCGCCGTTACTTGGTCTGTATCAATTATTGTTGTTATTCCGTAATCTGGGAGTTATTCATTTACCCAGCGCAGCCTGTTATTCAGCGTTGTTGGCACCGCTTTCTGTGTTAAGTTTTTATCAGTTCGTACTGCACTAACATACCTTTTTCCATTTTTACGCTATCATAGCGCCCATTATGACAATGGGCGCAGTCAGCTTGGCTTTGGCATTGCCCGCATTTTATTTTTTAAGGTACTAACGGATGTCCATTAACTGGTTTCCGGGCCATATGCATAAGGCCCGTAAAGAAATTGCTGAAGTCATGCCGCAAGTCGATATTATTATCGAAATGCTTGATGCACGTATTCCCTTCTCCAGTGAAAACCCGCTGGTTCCTCAGTTACGCAAAAATACACCCTGTATTAAAGTACTAAACAAAGCAGATTTGGCTGATCCGGTTTTAACCCAACGCTGGATTGAACACTTCGATAGCCAGTCTGGTATTAAAGCCATACCAATTAGTCAGCAGAACCCGGAGCAAATTCGTGTCCTGCTGCAGTTATGCAACGACATGCTGCCTGAGCGCAATCTCGAGATCCGCGGTGCGCGCGCTATGATCATGGGTATTCCTAACGTTGGTAAATCGACCTTAATCAATACATTAGCTGGCCGCACAATTGCTAAAACCGGCAATGAAGCTGGCGTCACTAAGATGCAACAGCGTATTAAGCTGGATAACAATGTGATACTGACCGATACGCCTGGTTTTTTATGGCCCAAGCTCAGCCCACCAACCTGTGGTTATCGTTTAGCCGTAACCGGCGCTATTAAAGACACCGTTTTCGACTACGCAGATATCGCCATGTTTGCCGCTGAGTATTTGTTGCAGACTTATCCCAACGCGCTGATGACTCGTTTTGGGCTGACTGAACTGCCAGAAAATGATCTTGCTCTGATGGACGCCATTGGTATTAAGCGCGGCGCTATGCGCAAAGGCGGTATTGTTGATTTGGAGAAAGTGGGCACGATATTAATAACGGAACTACGCGCCGGCAACTTAGGCCCCATTACGCTGGAAACGCCGGAGATGGTAAGCCAGGAACAAATTGACGCTAAAGCCGAAGAAGCAGCAAAATCAAAAGAAAAAGCAGAGCGCGAAGCGGAGCGCAAGCGTAAAGCGCAGAAAAAGTATCGCTGAATCTTTACCACAGGCTCATAGTTAATCTGTCAGCCTTAAAATGCTGCACTTTTACAGCCGTGTTTGCTTAGCTTCTGCTTGCGCATACTCCTAGCGGATATCAATGATTGCTTTAAATTTTAGGCGAAACTGAACGTCATGCAGAATACAACAGCTGCCGGTCACACCGGCAGCTGTTGCTGATATTCAGTAAACATTTCCTGCTGCTCTGGGTCCAATGTTTCCTGTTGTA
>JBFKFH010000290.1:0-3368 GCA_041618685.1 Rheinheimera sp. | reverse complement strand
TATGGTGAAAGTTATGATAGCCCTCGCCATAGGTCAGCAGGGCCAGCACGCCATTGTCGCGGGCCGAGTTCTGATCGGTGTAAGGTTGCGTACCCCAGATATGTGCCAGCGAATTAATGAAAAACGTAAAATGATGGCTGAGTACCAAACGTAATATGCCCACTGACAGTAACATACCAAGAATATTGCCGCTGATGACGCCAAGTAATAATGGAATGCCGAAATTAGTGCAAACGGTCAACCACAGGTAGTTGCGGTGTTGCCACATTACAATCGGGTTTTTTTGCAGGTCGCGGGCATTGTTGTAATCTGGCTTTTCTACGTCCTTGTAATCCCGTAACATCCAGCCAATATGGCTATACCAAAAACCTCTGCCTGCGGAGTAGGGGTCTTTATCGTTATCATCAACGTGGCGATGATGCACACGATGATCAGCTGACCAGTGTAGGGCGCTATTTTGCAGGGCAAAGGCACCACCTATAGCATACAGCCATTGCAAGGCCGGGTGAGCGTCATAGGTTTTATGCGCCCACAAGCGATGATATCCTGCAGTGATAGACATACCGCAGTAGCCTAAGCATATAATAGTGGCAATAATTTCAGACCAGCCAAAGCCGACCGCAACAGCATACCAGGGCACGCCAATTACTGCGATCAGCGTAGTGATAGAAAACAGTAGGACATTAGTCCAGATGATCGGGGCTTGTTTCATAAAATGCCGTTTAGCTTACAACTGTTCGCTCATTCTACTGGCCATGTTAATCTGGTCAAGGTATAAAATAATGCTTTTCGTTGAATTAAGGGATAAACGTGTCAAGAGCAGAGCAAAAAGAACGCACCCGCCGTGCCATTATCAATGCCGCTTTTTCCCAGCTCAGCGCAGATAAAAGCTTTGCCAGTTTAAGCTTGCGTGAAGTTGCACGTGAAGCGGGTATTGCGCCAACGTCATTTTATCGTCACTTTGCTGATATGGATGAGTTGGGACTTACCCTGGTAGATGAAGCAGGGTTAATGTTACGTCAGTTGATGCGCCAGGCCCGGCAACGAATTGAAAAAAACGGTAGTGTTATTCGCACTTCTATAGAAACGTTCATGGAGTTCGTTACCGGCCACAGCAATGTGTTTCGTCTGCTATTACGTGAACGCTCTGGTACATCGGCCGCATTTCGCAGCGCTGTTGCGCGCGAAATTCAACACTTTGTCGCCGAGCTGGCTGAATATCTGCGTAAAGAAACTACCTGTCCGGATGAATTAGCCAGAGGACAAGCCGAGGCTATGGTTACCTTGGTATTTCATGCCGGAGCTGATGCATTGGACGCACCGGCAGATCAGTATGCGTATCTCTGCAGCCGAACGATTACGCAGTTACGCTGGCTGTCACACGGTGCGGCCAGTTACGGCCGCAAACCGAAAAGCTAACGCTTGCGCAGCCAAACCCCACTTTCTATATGGTGGGTGTAGGGAAATTGATCAAACACGGCCAGCTTTATTATGTCGTGAGTTTTGGTGAGCTCTCGTAAATTTTGAGCCAGCGTTTCGGGGTTGCAGGAAATATAAATAATGTCATTAAATCCGCTGACCAATTGTTCGGTTGCGGTATCCAGGCCGGCACGGGGTGGATCAACCAACACTGTATTCAGCTGCATATTTGCCAGCTCGAGCTGTTTCAGTGATGTACCCTGTCGTAACGCGGCAGATACATCTTCAGCCGACATTTGCAACACCTGCAAATTACTAACATGATTCAGTGCAATATTATATTGTGCAGATTTTATCGATGTACGGGATATCTCGGTGGCAACGACATTATTAAAGCACGGTGCCAGTGCAACGGAAAAATTACCGTTACCGCAGTATAATTCCAGCAAGTCACCATCCAGATTACTTGCGATGTTCTTTGCCCACGTCAGCATCTTGCGATTCACATCACCATTTGGCTGAGTGAAACTTCCTTCTACTTGTTGATACCGCAGTTGGTGGCCATCCAGTTCAAATTGCTCTGTTACATAGTCATTACTCACCATCAGCTTCTGCTTGCGCGACCGGCCGATAAATTTGACGTTATAATGTGGCGCTAACGCAGTTGTTAGCAGATTGGCTTGTTCTAACCAGCTGTTGGTTAATGGTCTTTTATATATAAGAGAAACTAACAGCTCCCCAGATAATGTGGCGAGATAATCGACTTGATATAACTTGTAGCGTAGTTCATGGTTGAACTGGATGTTTTGCAACAAGACAGGCATAAAGTCAGCAATGCTTCGACAGGCCACCGGAAAATAGTCTATGCGGACTTTATCCTTGGTTAAGGGATCAAACATAGCATGATATATATCGTCACCGTTGTGCCAGATACGAAACTCAGCCCGTAGCCTGTAATGTTCCGCAGCGGAAGCAAATACTTCAGCAGTCGGCGCCGAAAATTCAGCCAACAGTTGTTGTACACTTGTCACTTTATCTGCCAGTTGCTGGGGATACTGTTCGGGAAAAACCTGACCTACGCTCATTGATAACCCTGCTAAACCAAAACGGCTATTTTAGGGCAGAGCGAGGGTGGAGCCAACCTTGAATATCAATTGTGATGTATAAAGCTAAAAAAAGGGAGGCAAATGCCTCCCTTATGAAATGTTTTAAGGCGTTATTCCTCAGAGTCGTCAGTTTCCTGGCGCTCCTTAGCCTCCCGCACCTTTAATGTGCGTTCCTGGAAATTGAAGTCATTTAATTTCTGAATCATCTTGTGGCCGTCTTTTGCTGCGACTTCAACAAAACCAAAGCCACGACGGCGGCCAGTTTGTCTGTCTTTCATCAGCCGTACATTAACTACAGTGCCAAAACGTTGAAACAGTTCTTTTACGGCATCTTCATTAGCACGATAAGGCAGATTGCCTACGTATAACGTTGTGGTATCACCACTATATGCTGCCATTTCCTGCGCTGGTACCGGCGAACCAGTCGCAGTGCCTTTAACATCAACTAGTACTGGCACGATGATACCAGTTAATAACACACCTATTACCACTACAATTTCCTGAGGTAGCCCCAGCACCGGAAGGAAAGTAAAAACAAGATAAGCCAGCACGGCTAATGCCAGTGTATATGGCAGAGAAGTACGCAAAGTGGGTAACATAATAATATCCTAAGCACTTAATTCTATTTATCGGAATGCTTTAACTTGATAAAGCAGCCTTATCTTAGCGGTTGGGTAATAAACCGCAACCATAAACAACAGCTTGTTTAACGTCTTTTTGTCGCAAAAATGCACATAAAGCCGATTTAGTAAGCAAACGATGCTAAAAACACGTTTTTTCGTAATTAACCCCTTGCACGTGTTTCAAAACGTCCTATAATGCGCGCCATGCCACGGGGTGCAG
>JBFKFH010000289.1:0-3371 GCA_041618685.1 Rheinheimera sp. | reverse complement strand
TAGCAATGGCCAATCCCAATCCGGTGCCGCCAAGGCGGCGGGTGTCTGTTGAGTCAGCCTGACTAAAGCGTTGAAAAACCTGCGGCTGAAATTCCTCCGGAATACCGCTACCGAAATCCTGCACGGCAATATCAACATACTGATCAGACAATGCGGTTGCCGACACGCGCACTTGTCCCTGCGGTGGTGAGTATTTAATGGCATTTGACAGCAGGTTAGACATCACCTGCATCAGTTTTACATCATCGCCTGCCACCATTAAACCTGCTGCTACCGGCTGTAACACTAAGTCAATGTTATACTGGCTGGCATAGCCTGCGTTCAAGCCTATGGCTTTCGCTAAGAACACATCTAGCGCTATTGGCTCCTGTGTCAGGTGATAATTAGCCGCCTGCTGCTTACTGAGTTCCAGAATATCATTTACCAACAGCGTTAAGCGCTGGCTATTCTGCATGGCCAAACTTACCAGTTGGGCGGCTTTTTCCGGTAACAGCCCGACTACACCGCTGTTAACCAAACCCAGACTGCCCATTATTGACGTCAGTGGAGTGCGAAGCTCATGGCTCACAGTAGAAATAATGTCATCCTTGAGCTTTTCGGCTTTATTACGCTCTGTCAGATCTCGCAATATCACGGTAAAACGGCTTTCATTGTTCAGCTCCATTTTACTCAGTGCGACTTCAACCGGAATTTCAGTTGCATCCTGACAAACCACCGTACTATCAAAGTGTGATTTTAACAGTGGGTTTTGTGCATCAGAGCCAATGAGGTAGCGCCGCTCAAGTTCAGGCAAAATTATATTAACGGACTTACCGATTAAATCGTCACGCTGATAGCCTAACAGTTTCTCGCCCGCCGGATTAATGCTGTCAATATTACCCTGATTATCGAAGGTTAAAATGGTATCAATTGCATTATCTAACACCCCTTTCAACTCGGCCGAGCGTTTGGTAACCAACTGACTAATATGATGTGCCCGGCCAGTGATAACCAATAAAAAAGCACCTAAGATGCTGGTAAATAACAAGCCTACCGTTAATACGGCAAATGCGAAAAAATCCGAAGTACGATTACGAAAATCTGCCGACAACCAATAATTTACCTGCCATTGTCTGTCTCCCACCATAATGTTGAACGACCGGTGTAAATTGTCCTCGATTGCAAGTGGTCTGATTGCTGTTTGCAACAGCAGTTCGTTGTCATTACTCTGGTCCAGCAACTGCATTTCTAAGCCTGAGACGTCTTCGCTGGTCAGTAAATTATCAATAAGTGGTTTAAGCGCATACACACCGGTGATATAGCCCAGTATATGCTGTTGGCGCTGCGCTACCGTAGTTACCTGCCGCTGGTATACCGGATAAAACAACAACACCGCTTCTTCTTTACTTTGCACCAGCGTTATTTTTTTACCGGCAGTCATTGTTCCGCTGTCACGCGCGCGCATCAACGCTTTCACATTCGCTGGATTCGACAATATATTAAACCCGATAGCCGCTGAATTGTTAGCCATCGGTTCGATGTACTCTACGACAACATATTGCTCAGCTTCGGCTGAATTGATCAGCTTTCGCTGCTGATTAAGATCAAGAATAGAGGGCAAGCCCAGCTCCGTATTAAGCTGAGTTTCAAACGCTATCCGCTCGTGCTGACGCAAATAACGATTCCAGGACAAGGCTCTGACATCCTCACTGCTGTGTAAAAAAAAGCTGGCGTACCCCTGAAACTCTGCACGGGACACATGATCAGAATAAGTGAAAAACCGTTCCAGTGCGCCCAGTGTCAGAAGCGCACGTTCGAATCGAGATGCCAGCTTCTCCTGGGTAATTCTTACCTTTTCGCTAAACTCAAATTGGCGCTGACGGACCTCCCACGAACTGAATTTAATAAACATCAAAATTAGCCCAACACTCATCAGCATTAGCGGCAAACCAACCGCCCAGCGCCGTTTTCGCCAAACACCACGCGCTGGTGCCAACAGGATAAATACTAACGGTGCACTAATAACAACACCGAGTGAATCCCCGACCCACCAGGTAAACCAGGCAAACATAACGCCACTGTCGTCTAACGCACCGGTGAAATATAAACTACTGATGCCAACAGTCGCATTCACGGTGCAGGCCAACGGACCAGCAAGCAGCAAAAACAGTATGATGTCGGTATCCCGGGTTAACTCGTCAGGCGCTTTAACATAACGACACACCAAATAATACGCCAGCAACGCCTGCATAGCCGCACCCGTACCGATTGCCAGCGGTAAACCAGCCGTCAGCTCAGTTCCTGAGTCGTGGCCAATCCACAAGTTTAACAAGACAGAGCCGAGTAAAACCCCAAACGCCATAGAACGGCCAAATAACAAGATAGCCACAAGGGCAATGCCGGCGGGTGGGAATATAGCGGTGGCATATCCGGGTGGAATAGCCAGCAACACAGACAATCGTCCAATCAATGCGTAGCTAAATGCCAGCAATATGATCTGTAAAATTCGTGTGCTAATAGCGGTAAGGTTATTGGCAGTCTGCGGCATTCACACAACTCTGTTAATAATCACTTTTAATCTAATATCAAAAAGATAGCCTAAAACTGATACTTTCTGTATCAGTTTTGCTGCTAAACATCATTCGGCGAACTTTCATCCGCCAGTATCGCCGGTTTACTGCTATTACCAGCAGTATGTGCAAAGCAGACTATACTTGAAGGCAACGAATAGTCTGGTTGACATTATTTATAGCGAACATCTAGCGGTAATTCTGGGCGCGTCGCAACAGCGGCAATCTCGTCGCGGCATTAACTGGAAAATACTATGGAACAGTTATTTCAACATCTGCTGGTCATTCAGCAGCACAGTTCGGATGACGGTTTAGCACTAAGCAGAGCTATTGCCTTAGCGCTGCAATACCACAGCAAGGTGACTGTATTTAAATCTTGCTATAAACAACTGCAGCTGCGACAACATGACAACGATGCGGCCAATGAAAACCTGGCTGTGTGGGTGCAGCAGCAACAGCAAGCAATCTTTGAACAAGTAACAAGCATGACGACAGCGCCGGTTGAACTCGATATTATCATTTCCTGGCGTGACAGCGAAAAATACGCCCTTAACCGGCTTACCCGGCAAGGAGATTTCAGCCTGGTTATTGCAAAGCAGCATAAACCGCGCGGATTAGGTGCAGTGTTGGCAATAGGGCTGCAGCATTATTTAATCAGCGACTGCGACCTGCCAGTATGGTTGGTCAAACAAAGTACTGCTGAGCAAGAAATGACGATACTGGCCTGCCTCAATCTTGACAGTGAGCATAACATCAATAATACGATGAATCAGGCGATAGTGAATATCGGTAGTCAACTGTGCGAAAACCATCTCGAGCAGC
>JBFKFH010000288.1:0-3453 GCA_041618685.1 Rheinheimera sp. | reverse complement strand
CACGATAACCGCCAGGTTGTGGATCTGAATGGTGACAAAAAACAGTGATAAAATGGTGACGATTAAGCCCACTAACATACCACGCGCCATGCCACCACCCACAAAACCTAACACAATTATATAGTTAGGCACTGGTGCAATTAGCAATTCTTCTACATTGCGCTGAAATTTAGCACTGAAAAACGATGAGGCTACGTTGGCATACGAGTTGGTAATAACCGACATCATGATAAGGCCGGGAACAATAAACTCCATATAACTAAAGCCGCCCATATCACCAATGCGCGAGCCAATTAAGCTGCCAAAAATGACAAAATATAGCGACATCGTAATAGCGGGCGGTACCAATGTCTGGATCCAGATACGTAAAAACCGGTTGGTTTCTTTGTCCAGAATACTCTTTAGCGCGACCAGATAATTGGCTTTACTCATTGCGCACCCCCACGACCATTTTCTACCAACGACACAAATAGCTCTTCGAGCCGGTTGGCTTTATTACGCATCGATAGCACCTTAATATCCTGCTGGCTCAGCTCGGCAAAAATCGTGTTCAATCCCTGTGCTTTTTCCACATCAACCTCAATACTGTGGCCATCCAGCATCCGCCAGCTACAGCTATCAAGACGTAAATCTGCTGGTTGTTCGGCTAAATCCAATACAAAGGTTTCCTTAGTTAATTTGGCCAGCAGTGTTTTCATGCTGGTATTTTCGATGATCTGGCCTTTATCAATAATGGCAATATTACGGCAGAGCATTTCGGCCTCTTCCAGATAGTGCGTGGTCAGAATAATAGTAACGCCCTGCTGATTAATTTTGCGCAGAAACTCCCACATTGACCGGCGCAGCTCAATATCCACGCCAGCTGTCGGTTCGTCCAGGATCAGTAATTTCGGTTCATGCATTAACGCCCGGGCAATCATCAGACGTCGTTTCATGCCACCAGATAACTCACGGGCACGGGCGGTGCGCTTTTCCCACAGCCCCAACTGCCCCAGGTACGTCTGTGCCCGCTGTAACGCCAGCTTTTTCGGCACGCCATAGTAACCAGCCTGATTGACGACAATCTGTAGCACGGTTTCAAACTGGTTAAAATTAAACTCTTGCGGTACCAGCCCCAGCTGACTTTTAGCCTGTTCTAACTGATGGTCTAAATCAAAACCAAACACCTGTACCGAACCGGATGTTTTATTTACCAGAGAGCTGATAACCCCAATAGTGGTACTTTTACCCGCACCGTTCGGGCCCAATAGGGCAAAAAAATCGCCCTGCTTTACCTGTAAATCTATGCCGGTTAACGCCACAGTACCGCTGTTATATACTTTGTGCAGACCTTTAATATCTAAGGCTAAACTCAATGTTATTCTCCTGTTTTGGCCGCGTTGGGGCTGTAACCCCAGCGGTCGGTCAGCTGATGAGGCAGCTTTAAATGATCCAAAATGCGCGCGACCATAAAATCAACCAGGTCGCTGATTTGCTTCGGCTGATGATAAAAGCCCGGTGCGGCCGGCATTATCGTTACGCCAAGCCGAGCTAACTTCAGCAGGTTTTCTAAATGTATCGCGCTGAGCGGGCTTTCCCGTGGCACCAGAATCAACTGCCCCTTTTCCTTAATGACAACATCAGCCGCCCGCTCAATTAAATTGTCGCTGGCACCGCAGGCGATGCTGGAAACCGTGCCGGTCGAGCACGGGCAAATAACCATCTGCTGGGGAGCAGCAGAGCCCGATGCTACCGGCGAGAACCAGTCGTCCTTGCCATACACCTTTAACTGCGCTGCATCACAGCCAAAGTGCTGGCGCAGCATCTCGCTGCATTTGTCCGGCGCTGCAGGCAGCTTAATGTCATGCTCAGTCGCAAATACCACCCGCGCCGCGCTACTCACTAACAAATGCACCTGTACACCCTGTGCCAGCAGCAATTCAAGCAAGCGCCAGCCATAAGGTGCGCCGGACGCGCCGCTAAACGCCAGAGTAATTTGTCTGTTGGCTGTCATTTCGGCTCCCATTGCTGCCTTAACGCGCTGATCAGTTTGTCGTGAATACCACCAAAACCACCGTTGCTCATAATGACAATGCTATCACCAGGTTTGGCCTGCGCTACCAGCAAGCTAACCAGCGCGTCTATATCATGTGCCAGTGTGGCTTTTGGCGCCAGACTGCGGCTTAACGCATCCAACGACCAATTAGCGTTGGCCGGCTCATACAGAAAAACCATATCAGCCAACGCCAGAGACAGTGGCAACGCTGCCTGATGTACGCCCATACGCATGGTATTTGAACGTGGTTCTAATACGGCCAGCACCCGGTTCTGGCCTACTTTATTACGAATACCCTGCAACGTCGTACTGATCGCAGTCGGATGATGGGCAAAATCGTCATACACTTTAATGTCTGCAACATTTGCTTTTAGCTCCATACGTCGTTTGGGCGCAATAAAGCGGCTTAGCGCATCCAGTGCTATCTGCACAGGAACACCGGCATGACGGGCCGCCGCTATCGCCATCACAGCGTTATCTACATTGTGCTGTCCACTTAGCTGCCAGTTTAACTCGCCCAGCTTTTCAGCTTGGTAATACAGCGCAAAATGGCTGCCATCACTTTGTAGCAACTGTGCCCGCCAGTCGCCGCCATAACTCTGGCGTTCACTCCAGCAGCCCATATCCAGCGTTTGTTTTACCGCCGGCGTATCTTCCGGTGCCAGCACCAAGCCATTAGCCGGTACCATCCGCAATAAATGATGAAACTGGCGCTGAATCGCCGCCAGATCGGGGAATATATCGGCATGATCATATTCCAGATTATTCAGCACCAGCGTGCGCGGCCGGTAATGAACAAACTTAGAACGCTTATCGAAAAACGCAGTATCGTATTCGTCGGCTTCAATGACAAAAAACGGCGCATCACCCAAACGCGCCGAACAGTCAAAGTTTTGTGGAATCCCGCCGATCAGAAAGCCGGGGTTCAAGCCAGCGAAATCCAATATCCAGGCCAGCATAGTGCTGGTAGTAGTTTTGCCATGTGTACCTGACACGGCCAGCACCCAGCGGTCATGCAACACCTGCTCAGCAAGCCACTGTGGGCCTGATGTATAACGCAAGCCGGTATTTAACACATGTTCTACAGCCGCATTGCCGCGCGATAACGCATTGCCAATAATCACCAGATCAGGTGCCGGCTCCAGCTGCACAGGGTCCCAGCCCTGAGTTAAGCTAATACCCAGCTGTTCAAGCTGCGTGCTCATGGGTGGGTACACATTGGTATCCGCACCGGTTACCTGATGCCCCAGTGCTTTGGCGATAGCGGCAATGCCACCCATAAAGGTGCCACAAATGCCGAGAATATGAATATGCATAGCGTTTCCTGAAAATTAGCTGCTGCCATTGTAGCAAATGCGAACTAGTTGGCGGTAACAACTGCAATTTGCCAATAAATTCTTTAAAATACCTCAGCCTCT
>JBFKFH010000287.1:0-3455 GCA_041618685.1 Rheinheimera sp. | reverse complement strand
TCCAGAGCGCATCGCGTTTCCAAGTTCAGCCTTATTAAAATTGTTGCTAAAAGTATTCTACCCTCTGGTGTGGTTGGTCAATTTTATTACCAACGGCATTCTGGCATTAATGGGTATTAGCCCGGAAAAACATCAGGGCAACAGTTTAAGTGCTGAAGAGTTACGCACGGTGGTACACGAAGCCGGTGCACTTATTCCCGAGCAACATCAAAGCATGCTGGTCGGCGTGCTGGATTTAGAGAATGCTACTGTGGAAGATATTATGGTGCCGCGTAATGAAATTGTCGGCATTGATATTAATGATGACTGGAAAGATATTGAACGCCAGCTGGCGAATGTGCAATACAGCCGGATCCTGCTTTACCGCGACAGCATCGACGATGCCATTGGTTTTGTTCATCCGCGAGAACTGATGCGGCTGTTACTGAAAGAGCAGCTAACCAAAGCCACATTAACGCGCGCTGTCAGCGACATTTATTTTATTCCTGAAGGGACTCCGCTTAATACCCAGTTGTTCAAATTTCAGCGCACTAAAGAGCGTATAGGCCTGGTGGTAGACGAGTACGGCGATATTCAGGGTTTGGTTACACTTGCGGACATTCTGGAAGAAGTAGTGGGTGAATTTACTACTGACACTGCCGAAGACAGCAACGAAGATATTATGCCGCAACCTGATGGGTCTTATCTGATTGACGGTAGCATTAACCTGCGTGATTTAAACCGGGAGATGCGCCTGGAATTGCCAACTGATGGCCCTAAAACACTCAATGGTTTAATTCTGGAATATCTGGAAGAAATTCCACAAGGTAACCTGAGTATCAAGCTGTCAGGCTACCCTATGGAAGTGGTTGAGGTACAGGACAAAATGATAAAAACCGTACGGTTGCTACCACATCTGAAAAAAGATTGAGTAACTCAATAAAAAAACCGGCATTGCCGTTTTTTTTTATTTCAGAGCTGCATTAACCGAAGAACAGGCGCCAAAGCCAACCACGCTGCAAATCTTTCTCACAGCTTTTGAGCTGGTTAGCATAGAGTTTGGCCCGGCTATCAACCTTTTTGGCTACCTGTATCAACCAGGCTTTTTTGTGGTAGCTGCCGCGCTTATAGCCACCCCAGCCTTCGTGATAATTCAGATACTGGGCGTAGCCATCCCATTTTGATACACCATTTAAACGCTGGCTTTTGCTGATATACCAGCCCATAAAATCGAGCGCATCTTCAAAGTTGTCACGACTGGCCCAGAAACGATTTGCCTCAGTTACATATTCATCCCAGGTAACCGTTTTAGCCTGTGAATAACCATACGCACTGCTACCACGACCATAGGGGATAAATCCCAGGAACCAGCGCATCGGCGGTTTGGCATTATGCTTAAAGCTGCTTTCCTGGTACATGATGCTCATGGGTACGTGAATCGGTACCCCCCATTTGTCGCGCATATCGACCGCGGAATGATACCAGTCGCGATGTTCAAAAAAAATATCGCACAAATTAGCGCTGTTTTGCGGCGGCGGCGTGGCACAACCTGCCAACAGAACCGCAGAGGCTAACAACGTAAACAAAGACTTATGCAGGGTTTGAACTTTTATCATGCCTGGGATTCTAACAAGGTGCATGGATGCAACCAAGTTTTTATCTCCCTGGATATTGTTACGGCTACCCTTAGGTAGCCGCTTTTTTATCTTCACACTCCGGCACCTCAGCAAAATATTCTGCAATGTACTGCTCAAATGACAACAAATCAGCCTGCTCGGTCTGCTGCTGTTTTAGCAATGACTGTTCTGCAGCCTGCACAAACTGCGCCTCGTTATAAAACTGATAAGGCTCCGCCTGTAATTGTGTTCGGTACTGCGCAGACAACTGCAGCATATAGCTGCCATTGTCTTGCTGAGTGTGAAGCAGCTGCTGCAACAATTTACCGGAAAAAGTCTGTGCCGGGTCTAATAAGCCAAGATAGAACTGCTTTACTGCCGCACTGTAACGTTCTGACTGATACGCCGCATCTAAATACTGTGCAATAGGCATCATGTCGGCAAACAGTTCTTCAGCCCAGTCCAGCATTAAGCGAGGCTGATCATGCTGCATAATTTCCAGACCAGTGCGCCGCCCTTCAGCAACAACTTTTTTCAGGTTTTGCTCGGTCACCGTTTGCTGTTGTGCGGACAACGCCGGACTATCCTGCAATAAGCAGTACATCAGGAATACATCCAGAAAATGCATTTGCTCAGCGGTAATACCAATGGCGCTGAATGGGTTAACATCCAATGCGCGAACTTCAATGTATTCCACACCGCGCTTTGCCAGTGCACAGGTCGGCCGTTCGCCGGATTCTGTTGTGCGCTTAGGACGGATAGTCGAGTAGAACTCGTTTTCGATTTGCAGCACATTCGCATTCAGCTGCTGATATTCCCCGTCCACCTTCACCCCAATGTTGCGATACTCCTCAGAGGGCATACTTATCGCATCATGCAAACCGGCAATATATTCCGGCAAGCTGTTGTAGGTAATATTTAAACTTGATTGCGCACTATTGGTGTAACCCAAATCACTCATGCGCAATGATGTGGCATAAGGCAGGTATAAAGATCCCTTACCCAAAGGCTGAAAATCATAGCGACTGCTACGTTGTTCTAAAAACGATTTACACATCGCCGGCGACGCGCCAAACAGATAAACAATTAACCATACATAGCGTTTATAGTTACGGATCAGCGCAAGATATTGCTCAGAAATGAAACTCTGTAGCTCGCCTTCCTGCCCCAGTATTTGCTGATACTGCAGCCAGAAACTTTCTGGTAATGAGAAATTAAAATGTACACCGCTTATAGCCTGCATCATGCTGCCATAGCGGTTATGTAAGCCTTTACGATACAAGGTTTTCATGCGCCCGACATTAGAGGTGCCATATTGCGCAAACGGGATCTCGTGTTGATCGGCTATATAGCAAGGCATGCTGGCGGCCCAGAATCGCTCTTCGCCAATATTACGCGCCGTAAAGCGATGAATATCGGCCAGTTGCGCCAGCGTCGTGTCAATACTGGCACTGACCGGGGTAATAAACTCAAGTAATGACTCAGAAAAATCGGTCGTGATCCATGGATGAGTTAAGGCGGAACCTAATTTACGATTATGGGGAGTCAGTGCAAGCTTTCCATCAGTCATGACACGTAAGGTTTCACGCTCAATACCATGCAATATGCCAACTACAGCCTGCTGTCGTGCCGGCATCTGCAAAGCCGCCAACCGTGCTTTAAAAGTAGAACCCAAGGTCATTCCTTAATTCATCATGTTATGTCGCTAAAATTGGGGCGCAACACAGAAACTCAATACTGAGCCCTAATTTAGCCCGCAAATAAGCGGATAACAAACTGTTTTGCCTGCCTGACGAGCTGGCGGGCAGCAAAAAACAAAATACGAAGTATAAAAAAAGCCGCTACAGCGGCTTTTTTTAT
>JBFKFH010000286.1:0-3513 GCA_041618685.1 Rheinheimera sp. | reverse complement strand
TGCAATTGGCTTAAACCGCAAACCGATTACACCTGAAACCTGTTATCCCTGATGGTTGGAGCCTGTTATGAACAATGAAAGGCGCCAGATGGATAAGGATATACACTTCTTCTGGGACGATCTGAATCTGGCACAAAAATTTTCCGTCGCAGAATTGCAGCGGTTTGGTTATGACTTGCTGTTTGTGCGTCACATTGCCGACGGTAGCCTGGCAGTAATGGCGTCTGGTAACAGGGTGGCGGCCATCGATTTGGAAGGGCAGATTGATACTGAACCAAACGTTGTATTACGACACTGACAGCAGCTTATCAGCTGCTGCTTTTTGCTTGCGCCTCTTCCGTAGCCAAGGCGGCTACAACGGTACACAGCTGTAAGTGCGAAATGACAGTATTATTGCGCCACAACGCAGTTAGTCTGGAATGTGTATGCATCATTTGTTCTAATTGCCCTACCGTCAACGATGACGTCTGCCGGCGCATTTGGCTAGCCATAGCTTGCTGCGGGGTCTGAGACTTACTGACACAATCTTTTATCACCACCGGCAGACTGACGCAAAGCAAACGCGCCAGCTGAATTTCGACAGCAGTCAAAAGTGAATGTACCGGCTGGCGCGACAATTGCTGCTCTAATACCGTTTTTTGCTGCTCAGCCAACTGATAAGCCGCCTGCTGCAATTTGACGATTTCCTGATCCCTCGACTGCAGCTTGGCTCGCAGCTCTTTATTTGCTTTACCAATCTGCTCCATTTGCCACAAAATAAATAACAACACAACGACCAACACACCGATAAACATCATCCAGATCATACTGCGTCTGTTCCCTGCCAGTTGCTGCTGACACGGTGCTCAGGGCACCGTGTTTATTGTGCTCAGTGTAACTGTTGTTGAGTTGCAATGTAACTACGAACTTGCTGCTCCAGTACAGCTAATGGCAAGCTACCGTTGCCCAACACCACATCGTGAAATTCCCGGATGTCAAAGTGCTCGCCCAGCGCTTGCTGCGCTTCTTGCCGTAGTCGTTTAATGGTTATTTCGCCCAGTTTGTATGACAGTGCCTGTGCCGGCCAGCTGATATAACGGTCAATCTCAGTCGTCACGTTGTGCATCGACAATGCGGTATTTTCTGCCAGAAAGTCTATGGCTTGCTGCCGGCTCCAGCCCATGCTGTGCATGCCGGTATCGACAACCAATCTGGCCGCCCGCCACATTTCATAAGTCAACCGGCCGAAATTGCTGTATGGGTCCTGATAAAAGCCCATTTCCAACCCAAGGTATTCGGAATATAAACCCCAGCCTTCACCAAAGGCTGAGGTATAAAAACTACGGCGGTAATCCGGCAGCTCGTTTTGCTCCCGAGCCAACGCAACCTGCAAATGATGTCCTGGTACAGCTTCGTGCAAGGTCAGTGCTTCCATTTCATACAGCGGACGCCGATCTAACCGATAGGTGTTTACCCAATAAAAGCCAGCCTGGTCATCACGTGATGGGCCGGAATAGCGGCCGGTAGTATATTTTGGTGCTATTTCAGCCGGCACCGGCACTACACCATAGGGGGTACGAGGCAACGTTTTGAACAGTTTTGGTAGCTCTGCATCGGCTTTCTTTGCCAAAAACGCTGCATAGCGCAGTAGTTCATCCGGCGTCGAGGCGTAGAACTGAGGGTCGGTACGCAAAAACTGCAGAAATTCAGCAAAACTGCCAGTAAAGCCGCTGGTAGCAATAACCAGCTGCATTTCAGCGCGGATGCGCTTAACTTCATCCAGGCCTATCTGATGTACCTGCGCCGGTGTTAATTGCAAAGTCGTGTAATGCTGCAATCTGTTCTGGTAATACTCACCACCTTGCGGCAGATCGCTTGCCGCTATAGTTTTGCGAGCGCCGGGAATGTATTCGTTTAGCATAAAATCATAAAATGCCTGATATGCCGGGTTCACCGCTGAACGGATTTTATCTGCGGCCTCTTTGCGCAGCTGCTGCCAGTCAGCTTCTTCAATGTAGTCAGGCCGGCTGTTAAACGGCTGGAAAAACACGCTCTGCGTCACATCGTCTACAACATAAGAAATAATGCTTTTTTCAAACCCGGCAAGCACTGCCTGTGGCTGTGTCATGCCGGTTGCCAGCCCTTGCTTCATCCAGTCAGTTTGTTGGCGCATGTAACGGGGAATCGCGGCCAGTTGCTGTATATACAGTTGATAGTCATTAAAATTACGAAATACGCTGCGTTGTGGCAGAAAACCCAGACTGCTGTGGAAACCAGACTCTGCAGTTAGCGGCATCAGATGCGCACCAAAACGATATTCGTCTATTTCATCTGCTAAGCGATAGCTCAAAATAGCGTGATTAATACGGTTTTGCTCTGACAACGCGTTGACCTTTACAGCTGCCAGGCGCGCTTGCCAGCTAAGCCGCTGCTGCTGCCGGGACGCCAGTGCCGCAGCTGACATATCGGTCAGTTGGCCCGGTTCACCGTCTTTCAGATACTGTTCTGCCTGCCACAGCTGCTTCGCCAGTTCAGTAAAAGCCTGGTCGGCTGACTTTTGTCCGGCAGCACAACCAGATAACAACAGTATCAGACCAAAGATTATCAGCAGTGTTTTAGCATTAGATGTGGTTTGCATTCTGGTTATTCCCACTATTATCAGTCGGGTCGATTGTAGCCGCTTTGATAGGAGAATACAGGCTGTTCAACGGATTACATTCACCTTTAGTCGGATTTGCGTGCATTGACGTAAAAACAGCCAGTGAAGCGCCAATTCGCTGTAAATTTCTGCAGCTGCATAAACTGGCTATACAGAGCTGTTGCCTGTATTGAATATTCGCGTACTATGGCAAGAGCATTTAATGCGTTAACAATTAATGGGCATTAGCTGATTAACCCCAGCAAGCGGAGTTTTATGTGATCTTATGAAGTATCAGGATTCACTACAACAGGCCAGTGAGAAGGCAGCACAGGTAAAGGTATTCTTACAACGTACCAACCTTGCGGCGCACCCGGTCAATTATGCCGTATGCTACGAATATATTAGCGGTCAGAATGCCCCGCTTTGCCATATTATTGAACAAAAACTGGCGGCCAGAGCACCGCTGGATGACTTCGTTATGGCAGACTTATATAGCCGTTTTTTGGCACCGGAAAATCCTCAACAGCAACAATTGCTGCAAGATGCGTCCGGCATGGTCAATCGCATGGCCGCTTATACTGATGTAGCTGCAGAGAATCTGGATAATTACCTGCAACAACTGGACAGCAGTATCTTGCAGCTACAGCAACAAAACATTACCGACACAAAGGCTATGCCGATAGTGTCAGAGCTGCACCAGGTTACTGCTGAATTCAAACTCAGCCAGCAACAGTTGCAGCAGCAATTGTTACTAGCTAACCAGCAAAGCCACCAATTACGCCACGAGTTGGAACAGCAGAAGCAACAACGCCTGCTAGACCCGCTTACCGGCCTGTATAATCGCCTGGCGATGCAGAATCAGCTGGATATATGGTTTAGTGAACAACCGGATC
>JBFKFH010000285.1:0-3537 GCA_041618685.1 Rheinheimera sp. | reverse complement strand
TTAAAGGCCGGGTACACCCACACAATCCAGCGTTTAAAACATTCGATGCAATGATAGAGGCCTTTATCGAAAGATATTGTGCCCGCGCGGTATAACAACAAGCTAAGGCAGCCGGCGCTTACCGCTCAGCTGCTTTAAGCCTTAAGGCCCCGAGTTACCAATGATCAGCAGACAGCTGTGAGTTTTGCAGTTGATAACAGTCTGCTTGTCACCTGTTGCGTTGGATGTAACAGCAGCACTTTTAGTTCTGCGAGAAAGACCACTTAAAACGCGTCGTTTACACCTTACTCGCAAACATGCTTGATTACAAAATCGTGCTGTTATCTGCCGGGGGAATAAAATCACAAAAAAATATGGAACCCTGCCCAGGCACTGAATGAAAGCCGATCTGGCCTCCCATTGATTCGACAATAGCCTTGCTGATCGCCAGCCCCAGCCCGGTGCCAAACCCTTTTCTGCTGTCTGAGCTGTCAGCCTGAGAGAAGCGCTGAAATATTCTTTCCTGGAAGTGAAATGGTATTCCTTCACCTTTGTCTTCAACCTGCAGACGAATTTTTTCATCAACCTGATGATAACTGAGGCAAACCTCAGCCCCCGCCGGAGAAAACTTAATGGCATTTGACAAGAGATTACTTAACACCTGTTGCAGCCTGCTGCTGTCAAGCGACAAAGGGCAAGGCTCGTTGCTTAACTGCGTTATCTGAACTTGATACTTGTCGGCAAAAGGCTGATTTTCTGCCACTGCCTTTTTACACTCTTGTGCCAAATCGCAGGTTTGCATGTTGAATTCCATTTTTCCAGCAGCGAATTTCTCCATATCCAGCAAATCATTGACTAAAAATTGCAGCTTTTTACTATTCTGGCTGGCGATTTGCAGCATTGCTAAGGCTTGTTCAGGCAAGGGACCACATACGCCATTATTTAATAAATCCAGGCTGCCCATGATGGCGGTAATCGGGGTGCGTAGTTCATGGCTAACGGTAGAAATAAATTCAGTTTTCATAGTTGCCAGTCTTTTCTGCTCGCTGATATCCTGCATTAGAATTAGTGCACCCAATACCTGCCCCGCATCATTTTTTATTTGGCCACCGTTGCAGCTGACCCAGCGCAGCGGTTGCCCTTTTGCTTTAATGCAAATGACTTCGTTTGCAATCGTCTCACCATGAAACGCTCTGATCAGCGGAATGCGTTCAAATGCCAGCACTGTCTGGCCATCTTCTTCGTACAAATCGTAGTAGTAACTCAGCAGTTCGGGTTCGCAGCGGCGAATATCAATACCATGCCAGGCTCTGGCTATTTTGTTAAATTGCTCTAGCTGCCCCTCACTGTCGCACGACACCAAGGCTTCAGGCATCGCATCAACTAACAGGCTGAGTAATTTCATTTTATGGTCTGTTTGCAGTTTGTACTGATGCGCGTAAATACGCTCCATCACCAAAGCCGCAAGTTGTTGTAAGATGGTTTTATCAAGACTACTCATCTGACGCGGTTTCCGGTCAATTAAACAGAGAGTACCCAGGGCATAACCTTGTTTGTCGATTAGCGGGCAACCGGCGTAGAAGCGAATGTTCGGCTCAGCACACACCAGGGAATTGCTGGAGAATCGTTCGTCCTGTTGAGCGTCTTCCACAATTAAAATACGGGGGTGTAAAATAGCATGGGCACAAAAAGCCAGTTTGCGGTCAGTTTCAGATACATCCAGTCCTTGCTTACTTTTAAACCATTGCCGCTGTTCGTCGATTAACGAAACCAACACTATCGGCACCTGAAATATCGTTTGCGCAAGCGACGTGATTTTATCAAAGGCTTCGTCCGGTGCAGTATCAAGGATCTTTAATTTCAGCAATGCGGTTAATCTATCCTGTTCATTAGCTGGGATGTTCGCTGCCGGCATTTAACACTCCTTTGTAAACAATACGTTGTAAATAAATTCGTTGCGTATATTTCAATCTTCAAGTGCTTGAGATAAGTAACTTCCTTAACGTCTGACACCTAATGTAGCACTGATTTTTACGTAATAGGTAATCAGTTCGATCCCTCAACTAAAAAATAAACTTGCATATTTTTTCAGCAAAGACTTGCAATGTTACTGTGTGGTGCCTAGTATGTTGCTGTGCGTTACACAGTATGTGGCGCACAGTAAATGCCACAGTGTAATGGGAGCGACACAATGACAACTGCACAACTGGACAAAATGCGGCTGGAGCTGCGCCGCGGTGTGCTGGTGCTGGCGGTGCTGGCATCGCTCAAGCAACCGCATTACGGTTATTCGCTGCGCAAGCAGCTGCAGGATGGCGGTATTGAGATTGACGAAGGCACCTTGTATCCGCTGATCCGCCGTTTGGCAGAGCAGGAATTATTAACCAGCGAATGGCAGCAGGGCGAAGGGCGTGAGCGGCGTTATTACCAACTATCACAGTTGGGCGCGCAGTTACTTAGCCAGTTAACCGATGAATGGCAGCATTTAAATGGTGCGCTGAGTCAGCTGTTAGCTGTAACAAGCGGGGAGAGAATCTGATGGAATTAGTAAAACGTTATATTGCTGCGGTACAGCGCGAGCTGCCAGAGGGAAAACGTACTGAAATTGGCCGTGAACTGGAAGCCAATATTATGGACCAGCTGGACGCATTGGCCGGACAGCAGGGCAGCCTGACTGACGCTGATATCGCCGCGCTGTTAAAGCAAATGGGCCACCCGCGTACTGTGGCACAGCAGTTTGTACCGCCACAGCCGCTAATAAGTTTAGGTTATATGCCGCTGTATCAGCACACCCTGTTTATGGTGCTGGGCATACTGTTTTTACTGCAGGTGGTCGACAGCACGTCAGCCTGGTTATCCAGTAACACTATGGGCATTGTTGGTTACCTGCACAGTTTGGCCAGTGGCTATTTGCAAGATGTGATAATGGGGTTTAGCAGTATTACGCTGGCATTCTGGTTGATGTCGCGCGCGCAGCCCAAACAGCAAAGCGGTTGCAAGCAGGACTGGCAGCCGGCAAATTTACCGAAGGTGGGGCCGTCTTGGCAGCATATTTCGTTGCAAGACATTTTTACCGACATGGCCACGTATCTGTTTTTATTGCTGGTGATCTGGTATCCGTTATGGCGTCCAGAGCCGTCAGCGTCAGCACAGTTTCTCAGTAACGAAGTGTATAGCGTTTTGCGCTGGGCTACCCCGTTGATAATACTGGGCATGGTGAGCAGCTTATGGCAATTGCGTCAGCGCTTCTGGAACCGCAGTATGCTGCTGGTTAATATCGGGGTAAATCTGGGGTTTGTCGCGGTAATGCTGTATTTAGCCAGCATTGACCCGCTGTTACAGCTAGACACCGTAATATGGCATGGCGTTTTGCAGCCTGAGCAATTGGCGCGCGGTTTTCGCTATGGCCTGCTGTTTACCGCTCTGATCCCTGGCTGGGAGGTAATACGTGATGTGCGGCGGCTGCGCCGCTAAGCGGGCGAGTAAGCCACAGTCAACGTAATGCCAGGCTGTGGCTAACCGGTACAAATTGCGCAGTGAGACACAGCGGGCGCTACA
>JBFKFH010000284.1:0-3549 GCA_041618685.1 Rheinheimera sp. | reverse complement strand
TTGAAGCGGTAGAAGCAACGGGTGCAACGGCATCTGTGATCTATGTACCAGCAGCTTTCTGTAAAGATTCTATCCTGGAAGCCGCTAACGGCGGTATTAAGCTAATCGTCTGTATCACTGAAGGCATCCCTACACTGGACATGCTGGACGCTAAAGTAAAATGCGACGAGTTAGGTGTAGTGTTGATTGGCCCTAACTGCCCGGGCGTTATCACGCCAGGCGAATGTAAAATTGGCATCATGCCAGGCCACATTCATAAGCCAGGTAAAGTGGGTATCGTTTCTCGTTCAGGTACTCTGACGTATGAAGCGGTTAAACAAACTACCGATTACGGTTTTGGGCAGTCTACTTGTGTTGGTATCGGTGGTGACCCAATCCCAGGTTCTAACTTTATCGATATCCTGAAGTTATTCCAGGAAGATCCGCAAACTGAAGCGATCGTAATGATCGGTGAAATTGGTGGTTCAGCAGAAGAAGAAGCGGCGGCTTATATCAAACAGCACGTGACTAAACCTGTTGTATCTTACATTGCCGGTGTAACTGCACCAGCAGGTAAGCGTATGGGCCACGCCGGCGCTATTATCTCTGGCGGTAAAGGTACAGCTGACGAAAAGTTTGCTGCATTAGAAGACGCTGGTGTTAAGACGGTTAAGAGCTTAGCTGACATTGGTAAAGCACTGAAAGAAATCACCGGCTGGTAATAGCTACTGATTGCAATATACTAAAAAAGCCCGCTTTTAAGCGGGCTTTTTATTGCTGCGATATCAAGCAAGACAAATTATGCAAGCAAAAGCGGAGATCTGTTATGAAGAAGCTGGCTGTATTCATCTTGCTGCTACTGCCACATACTGCGGCAAATGCGGCATCCTGTTCGACGCTGGACGCAATCAACTGGTTGTTAGGTCAGTGGCAATATACCAGTTCAGCCATGCGGTTTGATGAAACATGGACTGCAATCAGCGCGGATACCTATGAAGGCTCTGGAACTACCACTGTCTTAAACAGCGGTGAAATTAATAACTATGAAGCCCTGCGCCTGGTGGCAATGGCGAATGACATTTACTACCTGGCTAAGGTAAAAAGCAATACGTTGCCGATAGCGTTTAAGCTAACGCAGTGTGCTGAAAATATAGCGGTTTTCGAAAATCCGCAGCATGATTTTCCACAAAAAATTGTTTACCGTCTGATTACGCCTGACCGGATTAATGTTAGTGTCAGTGCAATAGGCAATGATGGTTTTATACTGCGCTACCAGCGTAACGGTGAGCCAGAAACCTACTGAATTTGCACTAGCCTATATTAGGTGTTCATGGCGGCATCAGTATTGTAGTTATCATTTCACGGCACAAGATGTAAGGTAAAAACGAATGAAAGTAGGCGTATTTCCCGGCAAGTTTTTACCACCGCATCGCGGTCACATCACCGCTATTTTGCGAGCCCATGCTTTATGCGACAAACTGTACGTGGTGATAAGTGAGCGCACAGTGGAAGATGGTGAATTATGTAGCGCCGCCACGTTACCGTATATCAGCGGGGTACTGCGCCAACGCTGGTTATCACAAGAGTTACAGGGTTTGGATATTGATGTGCTATTGCAAAATGATGATGCTACGGCACCTTTCCCGCAAGGTTGGGGTGATTATGCTACGCAGCTAAAACTAACAGTGCCCCAGCCATTTAGCATTATTTTTGGTGGTGAAGAAAGTTATCGTGATGGTCACCAACAGCACTTTCCCGACATCAGCTATCAGGTGCTTGATCCGCAACGTATGCAATGGCCTATCAGTGGTACCGAAATACGTAACCATCCTTATTTACATTGGGATTATATCGCCGGGTCTGCCCGGCCGTTTTTCGCCCGTAAAGTACTAATTACCGGTCCGGAGTCTTGTGGTAAAACCACGCTAACCCGAAAATTGGCAAAGGTATATTGCACATCCTGGTCCGAAGAGCTGGGCAGGGATTATCAGCATGAGGTCGTCGGCGGCAATGGCGATTTGTTTGACCTGGAAGACTTTAACCGCATAGCACATTTGCAATACGAGCAAGACTTAACCGCATTGCGCGGTGCCAACAAAGTGTGCTTTTTTGATACCGATGCCGTGGTAACCGCGTTTTTTAGCCAGATATTTTTAACCGCAGTGGCCAGCCGGGTTGAGAGTTTTATTGATCCGGCTAAATATGATTTGGTCATAGTGTTAAAACCCACAGTACCCTGGGTAGCTGACGGCATGCGCGAACTGGGCGATCAGAAAACACGTGAGCTCAGCTTTGAGCGGTTAATGGCATTGTATGACCATTATGGTTTTGATACCGCTAAGTTTTGTATCATCGACGCACCTGACTATTACCAGCGGTTAGAAGCATGTATTAGTGCAGTTGACCGCTTACTCTTTCCTGCATGATCCTACCGTTGTTAGTGCGGTTTTTTACTTTATAAAACCGAACTAACAGCGGGCTGACAGCCTGTTTTTTTCCATACTTTTTCTTGTTGAGCTGTGAAATTATCAGCTGGCCTCTCCACCTTCTTCACATTAAGTGAACTGTAACTGAACAATTAATCATTGCAATCCATGCTTAGCACGCTAGTATCGAAGAGTCTGCTACTTTCTGCTACTTTCTGTTACAGATGTAGTACACAGATATGACAATAAAAAGCAAAAAATCTCTAGGGAATATATGATGAAAGAGAATACGTTTTCACTCACAAGTAAATCGCCTCTGGCATTTGCGATAAGTTGCATATTGGCAAGTAATTCGTACGCGGTTATGGCGCAAGAAGAGCAACCAAAGGCAGCAGAAACAGAGAAGGCAGAACGAATTGTTATTTTAGGCTCTCGTATCCGCACAGATGGCATGGATCAGGCTGCGCCGGTCGAGGTGATTAAAGCGGATATTGCTATCGGACAGGGCATTACAAATTTAGGTGAGTTACTGCGTAACTCTACAGTGGCTGCTGGCTCAGATCAAATAACTTCTGCCGCATCTACCGCATTTGTAACTGAAGGCGGAACGGGTAACGAGTCCATTCAGCTGCGTGGTTTGGGCGCTAACCGTACCTTGCTACTATTAAATGGTCGTCGGGCAGGCCCTGCCGGGACACGTGGTCAGGTGTCTTCATTTGACCTGAACGTAATTCCGTTGTCTGCCATTGATCGGGTTGAAATTCTTAAAGATGGCGCTTCATCTCTGTATGGTTCTGATGCTGTAGCAGGTGTAATCAATATCATCACGAAAAAAGGTGATGATAGCTCAGTTAATCTGAATTTTAGCCAGCCGATGGACGATGGCGGTGAATCGATAAGCTTCGATGCAACCTTTGGTCGTAGTTTTGAAAAAGGTTCGTTCCGTCTGGTTGCTGACTATAAACAACAAAAAGAGCTGGCTAAAGGGCAGCGCGATTTTTTCCGTTGTGGCGAGCGTTACGTATTTGACCCGGTTACCGGGGAACGCGCTGACAACATTGATCCGCGTACGGGGCAATATCACTGCAGCGATCTGCCGTGGGGCCATGTTTGGATTTATGATTATCAGGATGAAGGTGGTAAT
>JBFKFH010000283.1:0-3599 GCA_041618685.1 Rheinheimera sp. | reverse complement strand
ATATCACTCAAGCGCCGGTTGGTAGCGGTGGCTTTGGTTATGATCCGGTGTTTTTTGTTCCTACAGAGGGCTGTACCAGCGCTGAACTTAGCCGTGAGCGCAAAGCACAGCTTAGTCACCGTGGCCAGGCGTTAGCGCAACTTATCAAACAATTGCAGCAGGCAGGACACTAACCGGTGGCGCTGCAGTTACCGCCACTGGCGTTGTATATTCATATTCCGTGGTGCATCCAAAAATGTCCGTACTGCGACTTTAACTCCCATGCAGTAAAACAAGGTATTCCGGAGCAGGAATACATCGCCCATTTGCTGGCCGATCTAGATCAGGATGCAGCGTTAGTAAACGGCCGTAGCGTTAGCAGTATTTTTATCGGCGGCGGCACCCCCAGTGTATTTAGCGCAAACGGCATCCAACAAATTTTGCAGGGTGTAAAGCAGCGCTTGCAGTGTGATGCTGATATGGAAGTTACCATGGAGGCCAACCCCGGTACTGTCGAAGCCGAACGCTTTGCCGGCTACGTAAGCGCAGGTGTCAGCCGTTTTTCTATCGGGGTGCAAAGCTTTCAGCCGGCCCAATTAAAAGCACTCGGGCGGATCCACAACTGTGAAGAAGCTATTCGTGCAGCAGAGCTAGCCCGGCAACTGCCGCTGCAAAGTTTTAATCTGGATTTGATGCACGGTTTGCCACAACAGGATATTGCCGGGGCACTGGCAGATTTACAGCAGGCCATCGATCTGGCACCACCGCATTTGTCGTGGTATCAGCTGACAATAGAGCCCAATACGGCTTTCGCATCCCGCCCGCCGGTGTTACCACCGGATGATACGCTGTGGGATATTCAGCAACAGGGTTTGGCACTGCTGCAACAACACGGCTACCAGCAGTATGAAATTTCGGCCTATGCCAAAGCCGGCCAACAATGCCGCCACAACCTGAACTATTGGCGCTATGGCGATTATTTAGGTATTGGCTGTGGCGCGCACGGCAAAATCACCCTGCCGTCACGCAACGCCATTATGCGCACAGTAAAAATTAAGCACCCCAAGGGTTATATGGATATCAGCCGCGGTTATCTGGACAGCCGCGAGACAGTGCCGACAGAAGATCGGCCGTTTGAATTTTTTATGAACCGTTTTCGCTTACTCGAACCCTGTCCTATTAATGCGTTTACCGCCTATACCGGTTTAGCGCTGAGCACTATAGCTCCAGCCATTGCTGAGGCTGAACAAAAGCAGTTGCTGCGTGTAACCGACAGTCACTGGCAAATTACCGATAAAGGCGCGCGCTATCTAAACGATTTACTTACGTTGTTTATCTAGCCAGCTGCGATACGTCGCCTTTTCATCTGCAGTCAGATGCGTAGAATTAAGCCGCTCTTCTATTTATAAAAAATTCTAACTAGATAAACAGGAAACCTGATGCCCGCAAAAACCTCTGTTCGCAAAGCGCTAATACCTCTGGCCGTCAGCATGGCATTGCTCGCCGGCTGCAGCCCACAGCAAACTGTAGTCGCTACCGATAGCACCGTGCAGCAGCAAAACGTGAAAAAAACGACTGAATCAGATAACGCCAAAGCGTTGTTTGAACAGATTTTTATGGAAAATGTACAACGCAGCCCGTTAATGCAAACCCGACTGGGTATAAAAGATGACTACGACAAATGGCAAGACTTGTCAGATGCGCATTACGACGCCGGTATTGCGCTGACCAAACAACACCTGGCCAGGCTGCAGGCGCTGGATGTCAGCAAGCTGGATGAGGCAACCCGGGTTAGCTACCTGCTGATGCAGCGTAACCTGCAACAAGATTTAGACGAAGCAAAATGGCGGTTATACAGCTATCCGGTGAATCAGATGTATGGCGTGCACTCGCAGGTACCGTCTGTGTTAATAAATCAGCACAGTATTGCTGATGAAAGCGATGCCAAAGCCTATATAGCACGGTTAAACGCCGTCCCGACGCTGTTTGAACAATTGCAGTATCAATTACAGCAGCGTGCTGCCGCCGACATTATTGCACCGAAATTTGTCTTCCCACTGGTTATTTCAGCCAGCGAGAATGTGATCAAAGGCGCGCCATTCGATGACGGTGAAGACAGCACACTACTGGCAGATTTTCGCAGTAAGGTCAGCAAGCTAAGCCTGGATGATGCAGCAAAGAAGCTACTGTTGGATGAAGCAAAAGTGGCTTTGCTTACCAGCATAAAACCGGCTTATGAAAATCTAATCCGCTACTTAACCACGCTTGAGCAGCAGGCCGGCACTGTAGATGGTGTCTGGCGCTTTAAAGACGGTGCAATGTTTTACAATGCAGCGTTAAAACGCACTACCACTACGGATCTGACCGCAGAGCAAATTCATCAGATTGGTCTGGATGAAGTTGCCCGCATCCATAATGAAATGCGTGACATTATGACTCAGACCGGTTTTAGCGGCGATTTGCGGGCGTTTTTCAATTTTATGCAAACAGATCCCCAATTCTATTTCCCCGAAACCGCTGAAGGCCGAGCACAGTATTTGCAACAGGCCACTGCTGTAATTGACACGATGCGTTCGCGGCTGGATGAGTTATTTCTGGTTAAGCCGCAGGCTGACATGATTGTTAAAGCCGTAGAAGCATTTCGCGAACAAAGTGCCGGTAAAGCTTTTTATCAGGCCCCCTCAATGGACGGTAGCAGACCGGGTATTTACTACGCTAACCTATACCGCATGAGCGACATGCCAAAATATGAAATGGAAGCACTGGCATATCATGAAGGCATTCCCGGCCACCATATGCAACTGGCGATAGGGCAAGAACTGGACGACATGCCTAAATTCCGCCGCTTTGGTGGATATACCGCCTACATCGAAGGCTGGGGCTTATATACTGAATTGCTACCAAAAGAAATTGGCCTGTACCAGAACCCGTACTCTGATTTTGGTCGTCTGGCGATGGAGCTGTGGCGCGCCTGCCGCCTGGTAGTCGATACCGGTATTCACGCGAAAAAATGGAGCCGCGAAGATGCGATTCAGTACCTGTTGGACAACACGCCCAACACGAAAACTGCGGTAGAAAAAGCCATAGAGCGCTATATTGTGCTGCCATCACAAGCTACCGCCTATAAAATTGGTATGCTGAAAATTGTCGAGCTGCGCGCCAAAGCCAAAACTGAGTTGGGCGAAAAGTTTGATATCCGTCAGTTCCACAATACCGTGCTGAAAAACGGTGCGGTGCCGCTGGATGTGCTGGAGCAATTAGTTGATGAATATATTGCCGCCACTAAAGCGTAACCGTTGATAACTGGCTAAAAAACCGGTCTATTGACCGGTTTTTTTATGCAAAAATCACCATCCGTTTATTTTAGCTATAGCTGCTGCTATGCCATGCAGGCAGCACTAAAGTGCTATGGCGAAAAAATCTACAGCTGTTTAGCTTGGTGTTGAAAACTACCTGGAGACACCTATGTATAACACTAAAAACCGCCTCTGCCTGCTCGTTACCAGTTTACTGCTTTGTATTACTGCTGCGACGCAGGCTGCATGTGTCGACGCCGTCGTATTGGTGCACGGCAATACTGCTACGCCCGCCAACTGGAATAACACTTATAACTACCTGCT
>JBFKFH010000282.1:0-3649 GCA_041618685.1 Rheinheimera sp. | reverse complement strand
GCCATTTTTGGCGCCAGTGCCGACTGGATTTCCCGGCGCTGCGGGTTAGAGCTGGACCCGGCCAGGTTATAAAAAATACGCGATACGCGGGTCAGTAGCTCACCGCTTTTTTCCAGCGCCACCAGCGTATTGTCAAAAGTAGCCGGCGCCGGATTATTTGCAATGGCCAATACTTCGGTCATTTGCTGCTTCATGCCCTCTTCAAAAGCCGGCAGGAAATGGTCGTCTGTTATGGCAGTAAAATCAGGGGCTTCGTATTGCAAAGTGCTTTTCACCATTAATGGGTTAGTCGAAACGGCGTCTGCCGCGGCCGCAACATCGGCGGTGGCGTGTTGCGTAGTTTGTTGCTGTGGTGCGGTATTATCCGAGCAGGCGCCAAGTGCCAGC
This sequence comes from Rheinheimera sp., assembly GCA_041618685.1. Taxonomy (GTDB): domain Bacteria; phylum Pseudomonadota; class Gammaproteobacteria; order Enterobacterales; family Alteromonadaceae; genus Alishewanella. The sequence continues at coordinate 3,262 of JBFKFH010000282.1, read as the reverse complement.
GCGGCACCAACGGTGGTGGCGATGAGTGTTTTACGCATGGGTATCTCCCTGAAAAAATCGTGTTCACTGCTAGCAGTGCGCCGTAGTTAAGGCTGCAGTCGAGTATGCCAAAATAACGGCAGTATTCACCTGCTTTGCAGTAAGTTGCCAACAAATCAGGATAGAAGCCCAATCAGGCCGGTTCGGCCGGCTGTAATGGCACCATATAGGGCAAATCAAAGTAAAAACAGCTGCCATGCTCAGGTGCCGGGTTGTAACCCATGCTGCCGTGCATTTGTTCGATTAAACTGCGGCTGATGGCCAGCCCCAGGCCGGTGCCACCATGTTGACGGCAATCCGAGCTGTCAGCCTGGCTAAAGCGGCTGAACAGCTGCGGCACAAAGTCGTTATCAACCCCCTGGCCCTGGTCTTGTACTACCAGCCGGACCTGGTTCGCCAATATGCTGATACTGACCTGGATCAGGCCATCAACCGGCGAGAACTTAATGGCATTGCTAAGCAAATGCTGAATAACCTGCGTTAAATGGCCAGCGTCAGCATTAACTACCAGCTGTTGCAACGGCGTCGGGCAATCCAGTACCAGCTTTACCCGCGGGTGCAACAGTTGCATATCGGCAATGCATTTTCTAACCAGCGGCGGCAAGCTAACCGGCTGCAGCTGCACGGCTAAAGTACCGCTGGCAATCTTCTCAATATTCAGCAGGTTATTCACCAGTGTACTAAGTTGCTGGCAACTACTGTGTGCCAATTGCAGCATGCGCATTTGCGAGGCACTCATTTCGCCAAGTGCACCGGATACTGTCAGCCCCAGGGCACCGCTAATCGAGGTTAACGGTGTGCGAAGCTCATGGCTTACGGTAGAGATAAATTGCTGTTTTAACTTCTCGGTTTGCAACCGCTCGGTTAAATCCCGCAGTACCAGCAGTTGTTTGGGTTGTTGTTGCAGCCTGATGTGGCTTCGGTTCACCGCCATCGGGAACAGGCTGCCATCGCGGCGTCGCCCCTGTGTTTCAAACTCGGTTTTCGCGTTCGATGTTGCACTGTACAGCTCATCCAGCTGCTGTGGCTGTGCCAGAAGTTCAGACCAGTGCCGGCCGGGCAAAGTGTCTGCGCTGTAGCCAAACATCGGATAGCACGACAGGTTAACTTGCTCGATAGTGCCGTCTGGGTCGGTGGTTATGATGGCATCGCTGACATTGTCCATCATGCTGCGTAAGTACAGCTTGTTGCGTTGCTTCTCAGCCACACTGTTACGTAAATGCTGGCGGGAAATAAGCAGCCAGGTAAGCAAGGCTATTAGCAGTGCGGTGGTACTGTATGCAATGGCGCGGGTTTGAAAGCTGCGATCGACAGCGGGTGTTAAAGAACGCAGCGCCATTTGCCATAAGGCACCGCGTAAACTAATGCGTAGCAACAGGCTATCGTCGTAAAACAAACTGTTATCACCATAGAACGCCGGGCCGCCATGCCCCAGTTCCGACAAACTACGAAAGGCGACCTGCACTTCCTGCTCAGCGGTTTGCTTTTCGAGCAATGCCCATACCGAGCTCGCATCGACGACTGTGCTGATAATGCCCCAGTATTCATCATTATTTAAAAATACCGGGATGCGGTAAATAAAGGCGCGGCCACCTTGCATTAAATCGACGGGGCCAACCAGGCGGGCTTCGCGTTGGGCAATAATAGCGGCAATATCTGGCCACTGCTCGACAAGGTCGGGGTAGTACAAACCAACGGCTTTTTCATTGCCTTGCAATGGGTAAACATAACTCAGCGTGTTGCCAGGCGCGATGCCAATATTACGGATATGCCGGGCTTTATGTACTAATTCCGGCAGTAGCATCTGCATTTCAGCGGCAGAAATATCACCGTTCTTAGCTTGAACATGTGAGCTAAGACCAATAGTCAGGTACAGCGGAATATTAAATTCCGACTCAATCAGCGCCCTGAGCTGGCCGGCGCTGGTAATTTCGTGGCGCAATTGCTGGCTGCGGGCATGCTGTTGTTCATGTGTTACTAAAACTTCAGTGGCCAGAATGGCACTGAGTAACAGTAAAAGCAGCAACAGCCATTGCCAAAACGACAGCAAAAATTTATTACTCATTAGTTAGTACATAGCACCAGAATAAAGGCCGACCCCCACTCTAGCGCTAAGATAGAGATGATGTAAACAAGCTTTATTCAACTGAGTGCTGAAAAAACGGGCTATCAACCGATAGACACGCACCACAAGGCTGTCTATAATGCGCAGCTTCTGCATCACTGCAGATTGTGCACCCGTAGCTCAGCTGGATAGAGCGCTGCCCTCCGGAGGCAGAGGTCATAGGTTCGAATCCTATCGGGTGCGCCATAACAATCAACCACTTACGCGAATGCGGAGTGGTTTTTTGTTTAATGCGCCACTATTGTGCCATGTTTGTGCCAGCCTAAAAAAATCATAACTCTAAACCTTCTATAGAATGATCTCTGCACTATAAATTCCCCGCTGATTCTTAGCTTACTGAAGTGCAGCTTTTTGACACAAATATGAAATCTGCCATCCGTATCATTAGCGTACACATCAGAAACATATGCACTGTTCAGATCTGTTGCTAGCCATTAATCTGACTACACTGAAACAGAGGCTAAGGAGAACGCTATGGATAATGATGTAATCCAACTTGAGCAGCAGAGCCTAACAGCCCTGTGTCATAACTACCCACAACTAAAACAACTCTCTGGCAGTATCACGTTTGTCGCTGAAGCCGATTCGCCTATGCTAACTGCTACCGCCTGGCACTTAACTGAAGCTGATAACTTAATGCTGAAACAGTCAGGTATAAAAGGCGCTATTTTAGAATTGCTGGATACCTTAGTTGAGCAGCGTAAGTGCCAGCGTATCCGGCCAAACCGGGAAGGGCGCTTGCTGTTTAACGCCGGCCAGTTAGGCGTTGAGTGGTTAAGCGACGGCAGTATTGCGTTGTTAGCTTACAAAAATGCAAGTTAACCGTAGTTCAAAATGCATGCCTTTTAACCTCTACTAAATTCGTCAGCATAATCCGCTGCGGCTCCGGGCGCACTTCTATTTTTGCTAAGTCCAGGTTTTTCGCCTGCACGGCGTAGGGTGCCAACGCGGTGTGCCACTACAACCTGCCCCCGAGGCTTTTTAAACACGATTGGATTTCACCGACTTTGCTGGACACTTGTAACCGTTGCAATTGCTAGCTCTCAGAAATAAAAAAACACCAACCAAGACAGTTGATGTTTTCTATAATTCGTTCAG
>JBFKFH010000281.1:0-3669 GCA_041618685.1 Rheinheimera sp. | reverse complement strand
GCAATTATTCAGGAACTCCTATGTGCAAACCCGCTATTCTGGCTGCAGCATCACTGTTTATGATGGCAAGTACGAATCTATCCGCAGGTACCTTACTTACTGATGCGAATCTGGCACAGCTTGAAATTATGCTGCCCAAGCTACAACAGTTGCAGCAAAGAGCTGACAACAAAGCGTTTAAACTGCAACAGCATTGTGACTGGCCGCGCCACTATCGTGAGCTCAGTGCTCAGGAGAAAGACAGTAATTATCAGGCAAAAATTGAACAGCTGGTTGCACAGCACGGTTTTACGCCGGTCCAGTTTGTTGAATTGAGTGCGAAAGTGACCTGGCTGGTATTAGATAGCATTCAGCCGATGTTAGAGGTATCACGTCAGGCGCTAATGTTTATGCCAGCGCAGCAGAGGCAAAACTCTGAAAACACGATAAGGCAGGGACAACATTACTATCAGACGTTAACGAGGTGTTTGACAGCTGAAGATAAAACCGCCCTGGTCAAACACCATGATCGAATTATGCAAATGGCTAAACGGCTGGGAGGCATTCAGCAGGTATTGCCGCCGGGCATGGCGTTACCCGGCAATTAATGCTGTATCGCGGCGCTTAATTTAATAGTGCCTGCACCAGTTGGTGCACAGCTTGTAGCTGAGCACCTTGCTTGGTTGCGTAGTCAGCGCCTGTATAGCCCCACCAGTCCCAGCAAGCGTTAGGGTTAAATGGATTGATGTTGCTGGCGGTAGTTTGCGGATACAGCACAACGATATTATTACTATCAGCATAATTATTTAGCCCGGTGCCAGTTACATAGGCATCAGCCACGTTTTCCGCATTTTGCTTGCAGCCGTGAAAACTAATATGTAACTGACACTGTTCGCCTGCGGCACAGCGTTGAGGGACATATAAATAACCGGTTTTTGCTAATGTATTCTTAGCCGCTGCTGATAACTGATGCTGGTTAACAGATAGCAGGTTACCTGTAGTTGTCGGGCTTTTAGGCGCTAATGAACCCAGTAAAAATCGCAACAGGTTGCCTGCGGCGTCATAATTGCAACTGGCCAGGTACGGGGCTTCTGAAACAGCGCAACTGCCCAGATCCGTTCGGTCAGTTGGAAACGTATGTGCAAATGGTTTGTCGTTAACCAGCGCGATGTTGTCTGGTTTAGTCCAGCTTTGATATTGACTGTACAGCGCATTTCCCAATTTCGGATGCACTGTACTATCTTCAGTGCCGTGAAAAATCCAGACTTTGTCATCTTGCAAGTCATCTAGTGCCGCTAGCTTTCCGGCTGCCCGTTGAGTAGATAAATACGTTGAAATAGCAGTAAAGTCAGGTGTGCTGGTGTCTTTATTAAAACAATGCTCAAGTGCGAGACCTAAACTATTTTGTGCGCAATACACCGGGCCACCGGCCAGCATTGCGACACCATTGACCTGCTCAGCAAAAGCCAAATGATATTGCCCAGCCATATACGCCCCACTGGATAATCCCGACAGGGTTATCTGCTCTGCCAGCTTCAGTTTAGGTATTGCCGGGCTGGCGCAAAGCCCAAAACTTATTGCAGACAGTAACGCAACAGTGCCTGATAACGAAAACCTGGACATAAGAGCTCCACATATAAAGAGTTATGCGTCAAATCTGACATAGATGTTTTGTAGCAGCAATAAGGCTTTAGTACAGATCATTTTATCAATTAGTCGCAGCAGCAATAAGTTATGTTAAGGTTAGCTGATAATACCTCTCAGAGAAGCAGCATGCGTTTTTTAACACTTGTACTGTTGGCATTGTCTAGTTGTAGCTTTCTGTTGCCCGCGAAGGGGCTGACAGAGATTTTGACCGAATCAACCGCTAGCGACTGGCAGGCGCTGGATGATAGCAACGTAATATATCTCGAATTGCCGGGCGGACGGGTAGTTATAGAATTGGCCCCCCAGTTTGCACCACGGCATGTCGCTAACATTAAAGCCCTGGTTGCTGAAGGTTATTATGATGGTTTAGCTATAGTGCGTTCTCATGATAATTATGTGGTGCAGTGGGCCGATCCGCACGCTGATACCGCGCAGGCAAAACGTATTGTAAAAGCACAACGTAATCTGGAGCCTGAGTATAGCGTGCAGTATGACGATGATTTCGCGTTCACAGTGTTAGCTGATTTTGATGGCTATGCGCCACAAGTAGGACATAGCAATGGTTTTGCTGCAGCTCGCGATCCGGTTACACGAACAACTTGGCTGACACACTGCTACGGTGCCGTCGGCGTGTCCAGAGGTAACGCAAACAATAGTGGTGATGGTACCTCGCTGTATGTTGTTACCGGTAATGCGCCACGGCATTTAGATCGCAATATTACCGTTGTTGGGCGCGTGGTGCAGGGTATGGAATTGCTTAGCAGCTTAAAGCGTGGCGACGGCCCGTTAGGTTTTTATACGGACGTCAGAGACCATGTGCCTATTCGCAGTATAAAACTTGCGACGGTTCTACCTATTGAGCAACGGCTTAACATAGAAGTATTACGCACAGACACGCAGACATTTATGGCTGCGGTTGATAGCCAGCGTAATCGTGGCGGTGAATGGTATAAGCGACCTGCAAACTATATCGCATTATGTAATGTAACGGTGCCGGTACGCACGGGCGGATAATGTGCTTTTTAGCATCTTAACATTGCAAAAAAGCTGCTTTCTGGTTAGATTGAATAGCAATGCTAGCTGAACAACAGGAAGTCATAATGAAAAAATGGGCGAGTGCGATGATTGCGGCCGCAGTGTTTTCGACAACAGCTGTGGCGAATACACAAGATTACAAGCTGGTTACGGTTGCTGGATACCTTAATTTCTACCTGCTTAACCTCAATGCCTGCGAAGACTTTCATCCGACAGTTCGATCTGCCGCGTACGACGCTGAAAAGACGCTGTACCCATTTCTTAATAAGTTATATAGCAAAATGGGCGGCATTGAAGGGACTAATCAGAAAATGGTGTCGGACATAGTAATGAAACGACGTAATATGCTAAATGCACAAATTGCAGATGGCGATTTTACTGTCGAACACTGTCAAGCCATTGTTAAAATTTTGAGCGAAGATGGTTTAGATAAAACGCTTCTGAGCGCTTTAGACTAACAACGATACTAAATTCTGCCAACCGCCAGCTTTTTGCTGGCGGTTTCGTTTTTGCGAAACTGAAGTTTTTTCTGCTACACTGACGCCCGCTTCGGTGTAGGCTTTTGCCTACTTAAAAGGGAAGCGGGTGTAAAGCCCGCACTGTACCCGCAACTGTAATAAGTGCTGCAATCGATACCCACTGGCTGAACTGGCTGGGAAGGGTGCAGAGCTATCACTTTAAGTCAGGATACCTGCCTAAGCCCTGTTACGCCTCTGTGCGGGAGTTCACAGCAGTGCCTGAGCCTTGTTGATCTGCAGGCCAGCTGCTGCTTATGTCTGGAGTGGCTTGTGCTGAAACTGTCAGCTGTATGTCTAACGCTTGGTCAACAGGCGGTTCTGCAAAATATAAGTTTTTCGCTGCATAAAGGCGAATTTATTGGCATTATTGGCCCAAATGGTGCAGGTAAAAGCAGTCTGTTGCGTCTTATCCAGCGTGCACTTGTGCCAAACTCTGGCCAAATTCTGTTGCAGCAAAGGCCTTTGTCGGAATACGGCGCTGCCGAGCTGG
>JBFKFH010000280.1:0-3690 GCA_041618685.1 Rheinheimera sp. | reverse complement strand
CACAACCGGTTATGGGTTGGTGCGGTTGAAGGCTTATACAGCATAAGCCTGGCAGATATTAAACAATATTTAGCCACCAGCACCCCCTACACGCCGCAGCAGCATGTGGTACGGCACAATATATGGCAGCTGTTATGGCATGATGATCAGGCGCTGCTGGCAACGGAGCAAGGTGTGTTTGAGTTTAACTACACCAGCAATGCGCTAAAGTCGGTAATGCGCCTGACGCAAAGTAATCAGGGCTTATTTGATGACAATATTATCGATATCGTCGCAGATAACTATGGCGGTTTCTGGCTGGGCTCCCGGGACGATGGCGCCTATTACTGGCATCCGCGTGGCAGCGCCTTTGGCAATATCACCCGCCGCGCTGACAATACCGCAGGCCTGAGCAATGAGAAGGTTTCTACCCTAGCCACACAAGCCGATCATTCATTATGGATCGGCAGTAATAACGGCTTGAATCAGCTGGACCTGACCACCAACAGCATTAAGCAATATCTGGTCAATAGCGATACTAAAGCGTTATGGCACAGCGGCACTATATTGGGCATTTACCCGGATGTAGCCGGTAAACTGTGGCTGTTATCAGCCGATGGCCTGCGGTATTTTGACTACGAACAAAACCGCATTAGCCTGCCACCAACACTGAACGATAATGACGCGCGCCGCCTGGCTGCTCCGGTATCCTTTGTATACCGCTACAACGGGCTGTTTTATTTTGTCAGCAACCACGCCTTTTTCCGTTACAATCCGCAAAATAGCGAAATTGTGGCGTTGCCGGAGCTAGATCGCACCTTTGCTGATTTGGACTTCGGTGGTTTTATCGGTGAAACGCAGCAGGCAGGCCAGTTGCTGTTGTCTGCGGCGGATCAACTCTGGTTATACGATACACAGCTGCAACAAGTCAGTTTGCTATATCAGCATACACCTTACCAACCCAAGCTGAACCGTCAGGCTGACGCTGTTGCTGTGGACCATAATGGTATGCTTTGGGTTGGCACAGCCGGTCTGGGCTTGCTCGGCTTTAGCGGTGACGCATTGGAACTGCGCCATCACTTTACCACCAGCAATAAATTAGCCTCAAACATGGCCTATGCGTTACAGCGTGATCAGGCAGGTTCTATCTGGTTTTCTTCACATTTGGGTTTATCCAGACTTAATCCCGATACGTTACAGATAGAAAATTTTACCAAAGCAGATGGCTTACCCACCCACGAATACAACGGTTCTGCTTCTGCCAAGTTACCTGACGGTACCCTGGCATTTGGCAGCATGCGCGGCGTTACGCTGGTCGATACGGAAGATTTAATCACCGAACTGCAACAGCCGGATGCAGTAATAACCGCATTCAGCACGCAAACAGGCGATCAGGTAAAACTGAATGGCATGTTAAATGAGCGCCATATCACCTTGTCACATCAGGATCTTGGTATCGCACTGCATTTTAGCAGTATGAACTTTCGTGACGCCCACAAAATGCAATACCGTTTTTGGCTGCAGGGCGCACAGCAGCTACATTACCCGGCGCAATCAAGCAGTTCTGTGGTATTTCCACAGCTACGCAGTGGCGACTATATATTTAATGTCGTCGCGATATCGCCTACCAACGGGCTGGAAAGCAAACCCGCGCGCTTGTTCCTGCGGATAACGCCAAACCCGTGGCAATCAAACTGGGCCATCGCCGCATATTTAGCGATAGTGCTATTGGCAACCTATTGGCTGTACCGCTTTCGCCGCCGTCAGCATATTGAACTGCGTGCCGCGCACCACAAAGTGCAACTCAGTGCCCAGCGGTTAAAACAGGCTTTGGCATCAGTTAACAGCGGAGCTTGGGAATGGAATGCGGAAACGGGTCAACTATTTGCCACGAGGGTTCACACCATGCTCGGTTACAGCGAACAGATGAACCCGCTGACATTGCAGCAACATCAGAGCCTGATCCATGCAGATGACAAAGCGCAATTCTCTGCACATTGGCAACGTTTTCTACTTGAAGCTGAAGCGGGCTTTGACTGCACGTATCGGCTACAACATAAAGATGGGCACTGGTTGTGGTTTCGGGATCTGGGCAAAGCCACAGAGCAGGATAGCGATGGCAAAGTACTGAAAGTCATTGGTACTTTTAGCAATATTACCGAAACCCGCGCCAATCAGGAAAAAGCCCGGCTATTTGGCGAGGCCTTTCAGCAAACCCGTGACTGGGTAGTCATACTCGATCACCGGCAACGGGTTATTGCAGCGAATCAGTCCTTTGCTGCCGCTTTTGGCAACATGGAGCAATATCTGGATCAACCGCGGCCGCATCATCTGGGTATCAGCCTGGTACGCCGACGTTTTTACACCCAATTATTACGTGATATGCCACCCGGCGAGCACTGGCAAGGTGAGGAGCAGGTTATTACGCCAGACGGCCGTGAACGGCCAACACTAATTAATATCAGCGCCATTGGTGAGCAGCAGCAAACCTTTTTCGTGCTGGTTTTTACCGATATCACCGCACAAAAACTGGCGGAAGACGAGCTGCGCTATCTGGCAAACTATGATGCACTAACCGGCTTACCTAACCGTGCACTGCTGATGGATCGTATTTACCATGGTATAGACCAGGCTAAACGTGACAAACGTAGCCTGGCGCTGTGCTTTATTGACCTGGATAAGTTTAAACAGATTAATGATTCATTGGGCCACGACATCGGCGACTTACTGCTAAAAGAAGTCGCCCGCCGCCTGACACTCACCCTGCGCGACAGTGACACGGTTGCCCGTCTCGGTGGCGATGAATTCGTCATCCTGCTCGAAGGCTATAAGAACGATGATAATATCAGCCATGTCGCGCGCAAAATGCTCAGCGTCGTCAGCGAACCGATGCAACTGGGCAGCAACACTGTTGGCGTATCCCCGAGTATTGGTATTGCCGTGTACCCGGAAGACGCGATAAATGCAGCCGAATTGCTAAAACACGCTGACGTGGCGATGTATCACGCCAAAGATGCCGGTCGCAATAACTTTCAGTTTTTCACCCCTGAGATGAATGAAAAAGCCCACATGCAGCTGGCGCGTGAAACCAGGCTGCGTAAGGCTTTACAAAATAATGAGTTCGTTAACTATTACCAGCCGATTGTAGATAGCCAGACCCGCAAAGCGGTAGGGGTGGAAGTATTAATTCGCTGGCAAAGCAGCGAAGGGATGATTTCACCGGCTGAATTTATTCCGCTGGCTGAAGAGCTGCGGCTTATTATCAACATGACCAATGAACTGTTAGAGCGCGCCTTACAGGACTTAAAACTTTGGCACCAGAATGGTCATCTGATATACCTGTCAGTCAACTTAGCACCACAACATCTTGAACAATCAGCTTTGGCCGAGCATACCCGTTTTCTGCTGAAAAAATATGATATTCCCGCCAACTGCCTGCGGTTTGAGGTAACCGAAAATGCCCTGATGCGTGACCACCAAAGTGCAATAGAAAGTATGCTGTCGCTCAGTTACCTCGGTGTGCAGCTGGCTTTGGATGATTTTGGTACCGGCTATTCGTCACTAAAATATTTAAAAGAGTTACCGATTGACGGTATCAAAATTGACCGCAGCTTTGTGCAGGATATTGGCATTGACAGCAATGATGAAACCATCATCGATGCAATGCTTAGCATGGCTAACAGCCTTGGGATGTATTGTGTGGCCGAGGGT
>JBFKFH010000279.1:0-3720 GCA_041618685.1 Rheinheimera sp. | reverse complement strand
GGGCTTCTCCCGAGCGCTTTTGCATGCAAAGTTGAATCCTCTAACTTACCGATACGAATGGCAACATCGGTCCTATTTTCTATTAAATCAATAAATGCTTCATTAGATCTAAGTTCAAGCTCTATATCTGGATAGGCATTTTTAAAAGGTTTGATCAAGGAAATAAGCTGATGAAAAATAAAAGGACTGGCAGCATTAATACGCAACCGGCCCGCCGGCAACGTTCCACGCATAACAATATCATCTTCTGCCAACTGAATAGACTGTAAAGCGCTTCGTATCGTATTTACAAATGATCTGCCTTCATCTGTGAGCTCTATACGCCGCGTTGTTCTGGTTAAAACATTAACGCCTAGTTGCTGCTCTATTTTGCTTACAGCCCTAGATACACGAGCGACGTGAATGTTTAACACCTCGGCGGCTGCAGAAAACCCTCCCGAATCAACAACACAAAGAAAAATTTCCAAGTCATCAGAGCGTGTTTTCAAACTCAATACCTATCATTTTTAGCAAAAGTAATTTGTCAATAATGCCATTTATCACAACAGTATGTCGATTAATAATAGTGTCCAGCAAACGATGATCAATTTTTGTCAGCGCTTTTTACCATTCACTTTTGAAAATATCCGGAGATTATTATGCCACTAGCTTTACTTGCATTAGCGCTCAGTGCCTTTGCAATAGGTACAACAGAGTTTGTTATAGTAGGTTTACTACCTACTATGGCTCAAGACCTAAATGTATCGATTCCTTCCGCAGGCTTACTTGTGAGTTTGTATGCGCTGGGTGTTGCCATTGGTGCCCCTGTACTTACCGCATTAACGGGTAGATGGAACAGAAAACATGTTCTCTTATTCGTCATGGGCCTATTTGTTTTTGGCAACCTCGTAGCATGGCAAGCTCCAAGTTTTGAAGCACTTATTGTCGCCCGAATACTAACGGGTCTAGCACATGGTGTGTTTTTCTCCATTGGATCCACTATTGCAACAGGATTAGTATCTAAAGAGAAAGCAGCAAGCGCGATCGCTATAATGTTTACAGGTTTGACCGTTGCTTTAGTTACTGGCGTGCCATTGGGAACATACATAGGCCAACAATTTGGTTGGGAAGCAACATTTTTAACTGTTTCCGTTTTAGGTTTAATTGCTATGCTAGGCAGTGCGATACTTGTCCCCAATAATTTAACGCAAGCTAAACCTGCAAAAATTTCAGCCCAGTTAAAAGTGTTAACCCAACCAAGATTGCTACTCGTTTACGCTATTACCGCTGTCGGTTATGGCGGTACCTTTGTCGCGTTTACTTATTTAGCCCCAATTCTTAATCAAATTACCGGGCTTAATCCAAGTGTTATTAGCTTAGTTATGTTGGTTTACGGCGTATCGGTTGCTGTTGGTAATATCTGGGGCGGAAAAATGGCTGACAAAATGGGGCCTGTTAAAGCACTATCCATGATTTTTGCTGGCCTTGCTGCAATATTATTTATATTTAACTTTACTGCGGTAAATCCTGCCGCCGCAATAATAACCATTTTAGTATGGGGTGCTTTTGCCTTTGGCAACGTGCCAGGTTTACAAGTCTATGTCGTAAAACTGGCTGAGCAACACACTCCAGACGCCGTTGATGTAGCTTCCGGTTTGAACATCGCCGCTTTTAATGTCGGCATTGCACTTGGAGCCTGGGGAGGTGGAGTAATTGTTGAACAGTCAGGACTAATGAATACACCTTGGGTTGGTGCTTTTGTGGTTATCATTGCGCTGGTACTTACTCGGCTCAGCAGTGCCTTAGATAGCAGAGAAACAGCGTTGTCCTATAAAGTAAGTTAATTATTATGCCCATCGGCTAACTACAGCTTAAACATCAATACGGATCTTCGAGGGACTTAATCGAAGATCCATTTTATTCTAGCTAAGGCACTCTAAGTGACCCCGCGCAATTAACTCAAGCCGCTCTAACTCGCTTTGATTTAGCGTTTGGTTGTAGCACAGTTTGTTTTGAATCTGCTATTTGCTGTCTGTACACTGCCGGCTATGGTATCCAATGCAGAACTTTATTATGAACCCATTTAACGTGCAGCACAGTTTAGCCAAGCTAGGTTCGCCTTTCGCTGTGGCGTGCACCCCCTCCGCCGTCTCCGCGCCGCAATGGCTGGCGTTTAATACTCAGCTCGCTGCACAGTTAAAGCTGCCAGAGAAATATTGGCAGACTGAACAGGGCTTAGCCATTTTTAGCGGCAACACGGTACCAGAGTGGGCGCATCCGGTAGCGCATGCCTATGCCGGGCATCAGTTTGGCCAGTTTGTACCGCAATTGGGTGATGGCCGCGCTTTGCTGCTGGCCGAGGTGCGCGATAGCAGCGGCAACCTGATGGATATTCAGCTTAAAGGTGCCGGCCAAACGCCGTTTTCCCGCCGTGGTGATGGCCGCGCGCCACTGGGCCCGGTATTGCGTGAGTATTTAGTCAGCGAAGCCATGCATGCTCTTGGTGTACCGACAACCCGAGCATTGGCAGCGGTACTAACCGGTGATTGGGTACAGCGTGAAACAGCAGAGCCGGGTGCTGTAATTACCCGGGTGGCGGCCAGCCATATTCGTATTGGCAGTTTTCAGTATGTGGCCACGCATGGCGATCACGCGCAGCTGCAACACTTCGCAGACTATGTAATTGCCCGCCACTACCCCGATTGCACTACAGCTGAGAACCCTTATCTGGCCTTGTTAACCGCAGTAGTTACAGCCCAGGCAAAACTAATTGCAACATGGATGAGTCTGGGTTTTATTCATGGCGTAATGAACACCGATAATATGAGCATTGCCGGCGAAACCATCGATTATGGCCCCTGTGCCTTTATGGACAGCTTTAACCCGGCGCAGGTGTTTAGCTTTATTGACCGCCAGGGCCGTTATGCCTGGGGTAATCAGCCGCGTATCGCCAGCTGGAACCTGGCACGGCTGGCTGAGTGCTTATTGCCGTTAATTAACCCCGAGCCTGAGCTTGCCGTTAGCCAGGCTACTGCAGCCTTAACCGGCTTTAACGCGTTAAATGAGGCCGAATTTTTACGCTTAATGGCTAATAAAATGGGCCTTTTGCAAGCCACTGCGGCAGATGAACCCCTGATCCGTGATTATCTGAATTTAATGAGCGCCAACTACGCCGATTTTACCCTGGCGTTTCGTCTGCTGAGCCAATCGTTGGCTGATGCAAATACAGGTGCCGCCACGTTATTTGCTGATCAGCAAGGCTGGCACAATTGGGCCTTACGCTGGCAGCAACGTATAAACGAGCAAGGCATTGCGCTTAATGAAGTACAACAGCAGATGGACGCCACTAACCCGGCGCTTATTCCCCGTAATCATCAAATTGCAGCGGCTATTGAGCAGGCAACCAACGCCGGTGATTTAAGCCTGTTTAATCGCTTACATAACGCATTAAGCACACCATTTAGCCTAGATGAAAGCAATACAGATTTCGCCTTAGCGCCTACGCCACAACAGTGTATTAGCAATACGTTTTGCGGCACGTAAGTTAGCGCTGTTACCGGGTAAAAAAGATAGATATCACCCGAAATGGGCGCCACAGAGTGTTTGAGCTGCGACGAAGTTGCGGTGAGTTGCTGTGGCGAGCAAGAGCGGCGTTATGTTCCGCTGAATAAGAAAACAACTTAGGCTGACAGAACTACTCACAACAACACACCATAAATCATCCCTGAGGCTCGATTCCGG
>JBFKFH010000278.1:0-3723 GCA_041618685.1 Rheinheimera sp. | reverse complement strand
GCGCTCCAACTGTGCATCGCTTCTAATGGTTGACTGGATTAGCTCACGGATTTCCGGCGACAGCAACATCACGAAAATTATTAAGCTTTGAGCAACCAACACAAACACCAGCAACTGTGAAATATCTTTATTCCTGAGCCAACTCACTGCAATAGCCGACAAAGCGAGAGCGCCAAACACTGAAACAAAGTTATTCAGCAGGGTTTTGAATATTGAGTAGTCAAAGCCGTTCACAAAAGATGTGGAATAAAGTGAGTAAATCATCACAAAGAAAGATAGCGTAATAGCCAATAAAACCTCACGATATCGGAACGCCCTAAATACCATCGATATCGTTTTTGATGAAGTAAATAGCAACATAAATGACGCCGCTATTGCTACATAGGCAGAATTAGCAAAAAGCGGCATCGGGAATGCAAAAATGAATGCAAACAGCAAAACTGACAATATTGAAATCTGTAGCTGCCTGATCACGTCAATTCAACTTACTTACACAAATCAACAACTACGCGCCACATCTCTGTAGATTGCTGTTTAAACTTATCTCTGGCTTGGGCTTTTTCTTCCGCATCAACACTGGCTATGGCATCAGTCAATGCTTGCTTTAACTGTGCCGGCGTAATATCAGGCTGGATCAGGCAATCGCTCTGAGCATATTCCTCGTACAAGCGCTCATACTTGTGGCTCCAGCTGGTGCCTAAACATGGTACACCCTGTGACAACGCGCTGACGCAACCATGAAAACGCGAACAAATAACCGCTTTACTGGCGCCGATAATACCTTTTACTGCCAGCGGGTCTTGCTCGGCGATTAATTCAATTGCATCACCACCGGCTTTTTGCCGCACCAGAGTACAAATATCGCCATCACCTTTACCTTCGTGATTCAGCAGCACCGGTTTTAAACCCAGCTCCCGCACCACCGCAACGGCAGCAACCAGCACATCAACGTAGGTCTGTTGCCAGCTACCGTGGCTGTTTCGGCTGCTAATCATATTCGAGTTAGGAATAATCAGCACTTTGCTGTCACCCTGCTGATAATAATCAGGCACCACACCAGTAACTAAATTAGTAAAGTCAGGAAACTGAACCAAATTCGGCGCGTCGCCAATTAAACTGCGAACATGAGCAAAACTGGTCTCTTCCCGGGCACAGATCAGGCTGGCATGTGGCAGGGCATCTTTCAAATAGCCAATGTCCTTCGTCCGGGTAAACGGGCCTAAAGCCTGGGGCAAAAAGATATACTTTTTACCGTTTTTCGCCTGACGCTTCACTTCTCCGGCCATGGCTTTGGTCGACAAGGTGCCCCACTGATCGCCATAGGCGAACCCTGACGCATCCAGCACCACATCAATATCTGCTTCGGTTACTACCCCCCAGCTACGCTTCAGCCAACGTCTGAATGCCTTAGGCAGGTAATAACTCAGACTGTTTAAATCGATAATATTTTTACGGATAGACCATTTCTGGTAGGCGCCCAGCCGGGCTCGGTTGACATAAGATGAATTCGGGTTTGGTGCCAACACCAACTCGGCGTCTGGCCAGTGCTGCTGCATTTGCTGTAGCACTGCTTGCAGCATTAACTCTGCGCCCTTATTAACAAACTGCACACCCTTAATTTCAATCATCATGTTAGTTAACTTCCTTTATCAATAAGGTGTCGGTTTTCTTTTGCGAAAACGGTATACCGCCTTGTGCATCAGCATAGCCTACGGCCATCAGCATCACAGTACGTTCGTGATACGCCAGGCCCAGCTTTTTCGCCAACAATTGCTCGCGGCTTTCAATATCCGGCCAGTTTATTGGGCAGGTAGATAATCCCAATGTTTCACAGGCCAGCATAAATTGCATCGCCGCCAGGCTGGCATCAATATAAATAACGTGCCGGTCGCGCTCAGCGGGATAAGCGCTAAGATCGCCTACTATCGCCACTAGTGCCGGTAAATTTTGTGCAAAACCGGCTGTACCCATAGCGCATTCTGCCAGCTCGGTGGCTTTTGCTGCATCAAGCGTGACATAAAAACGGTAAGGTTGGCGGTTGCAGGCCGAAGGTGCCAGACTGGCCGCATTCGCTGCCTGGCGAATAAGCGCCATATCTACCGGTTTATCCTGATACCAGCGTACAGAACGGCGCCGCTTAAACAACTGCACTATCGCATCATATGACAACGGGGCTTGTGGCAACTGCTGATGCGCATAGGGTACGCTTTCGCCGTCGCTCACTTGCGCGACCGCCAAAAAACGCTGACGGGCGCGATCTAACACCGGGCTGTTGCCGGTAAGCTGAAAAAACTGGCTCAGTACATCGGTTGCCCATTTACGTTCTTGTGCACACAACTCATTACTGCTTAGCGCATCGGCGTAGCAGGCTACTGTTTCGGCTATGTAGGCTTCAGCAAACACCTCGCGGCGCGGCTGCATAATCAGGCCTTTTTCTAAACGATGAATATTGCGCCGCAGCAGCACGCAACTTTGACCAATAGCCTTTAGCGACTGGCGGTACGCCAACCGGCCTTGTAACACAGCTTTGTGCTCACGGTAAAACTGGCTGCTAAAAAACGTGTAGTAAAAAGACGACAAAAAGCCATTGCTGGCAAATAAACGGATAAGCACCACATTTAACCGCTCAACATGGCGTTTCAGCTTCAGTTTAATTGCTTTGGGTAATAATTTTTTAATCAATGAAACACCCTGATAAGCCAAGAGACACCGCACCACATACATGGTGCGGTAATAAAAAGGAGACAAATTTTAATAGAAAGCCCGCCACAGAGGAAGCGCTAATTAAACACGCGGCCTGTTAAACAAAAAGCGAATAAAAACAACGAAGCAACCGAGAAAGCCACCAAACAGCGTACCGATAATACATAACAATGCCCGGCTGGGTTTGGCTTTCTTCTCCGGCACTACCGCAGGATCTATAGTCTTAAACACATACTCATCGCTAACCTGGGTTAGCATCAGCGTTTTTGTTTGTTCTTCAATCAGTTGATACAAAGCCTGACGCAACTCTTCAATTTGTGTTTGCTGTAACTTAGTTTCAAGATAATGCAGACTTTTCTGTGCTTCGGCCATATCGCGGCGCTTCATATAGTCGTTGAGCTGCGCCACCATATTTGTTACCCACTGCTGTGCAACAACCGGTGATACATGCTCTATCGACAAGGTAACCATACCGTTTTCTTTGTTTTGACTGACATTTAGCAGCTTAATAAATTCTTCGTAGGCTTCCTGCAACGAGGGCTTTGCTTGCTTTGGTGGCCGTACTTCGCGCACCCAGTTGCCAGCGGTATAAATATCGGCATCAATAACCAATTCGCCGCTGTTCTGGTCCCAACTTTTTACTGCCATTAACGCCACTAAGGCGTCATTGTTCTGAATAAAACGGCTGACAAAATCACGTGAGCGTACTGTCTCAAGCGCCAGGGCAGTTTTATCGGTACCGGTACCGCCTAAGCTGATACCGGCAATAGAAGCTAAACCACCTAACTGGCCAGCCAAGCCGCCTAAACCATTTTTTTGTGTTGCCGAAGCCGGCGCCAACAGCGTGTCCGCGCGGTAAATATTCGGTAGGTACAATGCCAGCGCCAAAGACAGCAGCGCAAACACGAAAGTAAAAGCCATTATTAATAACTTACTGCGCCACAACGCGGCAAAAAGTTCGCCTAGGTCAATTTCATGTTCACTATGAGATACAGCCTGAGACACAGTACATCCTTACTG
>JBFKFH010000277.1:0-3749 GCA_041618685.1 Rheinheimera sp. | reverse complement strand
GTACTGTACCGGCGTTAAACTCAGTTAGAACCTGCTGCAATCTTTGCAGGGAATTTTGGTCTATTTGTGCCGATTGTACAGTTATATTCAACGATCTCAGAGATTTTTCCCGCACCTGAGTAATCTCGCTGACATCGCGGCCGGTCATTGTAAGGCCACCGTTAAAATCATCAAAGCTGACCTGTCCCGTTATTACCAGAATACGGTCTTTTTGTAGCTGTTGCTCGAAGTTCTCCAGCAAATCAGGAAAAAACCGGACATCCAGCCGCGCCGATTTATCATCCAGCGTCACAATGGCCCAGCGCCGGCCCTTTTTATTGATCATTATCCGCACCGATACGACCAAACCAGCAACAGTGACACTTTGATCTTTCCTCGTTGGCTGCAATTCTACCAGGCGACAGTTTACATAACGTGGAATTTCATTCAGATAACGGTTTATCGGGTGACCGGTTAAGTACAGGCCCAGTGTTTCCCGCTCGCCTTCGAGCCAGACTTCATCGGCCCAGGGTTCAACCATTTTAAAGGCAGCGGCAGCATGCTCGGGTTCAGGGCTAAGTAAACCAAACAGGTCGTCCTGCCCTACCGCCTGCGCTTTAGCGTGTTGCTCCGCTGCTTTCATTGCTTCTTCCAGCGTAGCTGATAACGCCGCCCGGTGCGGGCCTAAGCTGTCCATTGCACCGGATAAAATCAGCTTTTCGATTACGCGCCGGTTCAGTTTCTTTAAATCTACCTTGGCGCAAAAATCGAACAGATCGGTAAAATGACCATGCCGGCTGCGGGCTTCAATAATGGCATCTATCGGACCTTCACCTACACCTTTAATTGCGCCAATGCCATAGACAATATGGCCCTGTTCGTTGACCGTAAACTTATACACCCCGGCATTTACATCTGGCGGGATAAGTTTCAGTTTCATCCGCTCGCATTCGTCTACCAGGGTGACAATTTTGTCGGTGTTGTCCATATCTGCCGACATTACCGCGGCCATAAACTCAGCTGGATAATGCGCTTTCATCCATAACGTTTGGTATGACACCAGCGCATAGGCTGCAGAGTGCGATTTGTTAAAACCGTAGCCCGCAAATTTTTCTACCAGATCGAAAATCTTAATTGCCAGCTCAGGATCTATACCGTTTTTTGCCGCACCTTCTTGAAAGGTGTCACGCTGCTTGGCCATTTCCTCCGGCTTTTTCTTACCCATGGCGCGGCGTAGTAAGTCAGCACCGCCCAACGAGTAACCAGATAGTACCTGCGCTATCTGCATGACCTGTTCCTGATACAGGATGATGCCGTAGGTCGGCTCCAGAATGGGTTTCAAACAATCATGCTGCCAGGTTGCGTCCGGGTAAGAAATGGCTTCACGGCCGCGTTTTCGGTCAATAAAGTTATCCACCATGCCCGACTGCAACGGGCCGGGACGGAACAATGCCACCAGTGCAATCATGTCTTCAAAACAGTCAGGTTGAAGCCGGCGGATCAAGTCTTTCATACCACGCGATTCAAGCTGAAATACCGCTGTGGTGTCCGCTTTTTGCAGCAGATCAAAACTCTTTTTATCGACCAATGGAATCGTATTAATATCGATCGGCTCACGACCTTCTTTTTGCAAACGGGTATTGGCCATATTGACCGCCCATTGCAATATCGTCAGCGTACGCAAACCGAGAAAATCGAACTTTACCAGGCCGGCATATTCAACATCATTTTTATCAAACTGGGTAACCGGGTTATTGCCTTCATCGTCGCAATACAGTGGTGAAAAATCGGTGATCTTTGTTGGCGCAATGACCACGCCACCGGCATGTTTGCCAGCATTTCGGGTGACGCCTTCAAGCTGACGCGCCATATCGATCAGATCTTTTACTTCCTGATCCTGCTCGTACAGCTCAGGTAAGCGCGGCTCTTCTTTAAAAGCCTGCTCCAATGTCATGCCTGGCGTTGGCGGAATAAGTTTGGAAATACGATCAACAAAACCATAAGGGTGTCCAAGCACCCGCCCGACATCCCGGATCACGGCCTTAGCGGCCATGGTTCCAAAAGTGATGATTTGTGATACCGCTTCGCGGCCGTACATGTCGGCTACGTGCTCGATAACTTCGTCACGCCGATCCATACAAAAATCGACATCGAAATCTGGCATGGAAACCCGTTCCGGATTTAAAAACCGCTCGAACAGCAGGTCAAATTCCAGTGGATCCAAGTCGGTTATTTTCAGCGCATAGGCTACCAATGAGCCAGCGCCCGAGCCCCGCCCCGGTCCAACCGGGATATCGTTATCTTTACTCCACTGAATAAATTCCATTACCACCAAAAAGTAGCCGGGAAACCCCATCTGGTTGATAACGTCCAGCTCTATTTGCAGTCGCTCGTCATAGGGCCCGCGTTTTTCGCTACGCTCTTGTGGCTGGGGAAACAGTTGCAGCAGCCGGTCTTCCAAACCTTCGCGTGATTTCATTACCAGAAAATCAGCATCGCTCATGCCACCGGTAGGGAAGGCCGGTAAAAAATATTCGCCTAAACGAATAGTAACATTACAGCGCTTTGCTATTTCGACCGAGTTTTCCAGCGCCTCAGGCAAATCAGCAAACAGCTGCAGCATTTCCTGCTCAGATTTAAGATATTGCTGCTCGGTATAGTTTTTCGGCCGCCGCTTGTCATCCAGCGTAAAACCGTCATGGATTGCAACGCGAATTTCATGCGCAGGGAAATCAGCAGGCTGCAGAAATACCACTTCATTGGTCGCAACCAGCGGCAAACCGTGTTGCTCGGCCAACGTAACAGCTTTTTGGATATACAGCTCTTCATCCGGCCGGCCGGTGCGAAGCACTTCCAGATAAAAACGGTTGGCAAAATGCTGCTGATAAAAGGCCAGCAGCTCGCTGATACTTTGATTATTTTCTTTTAGCAGAGCCTTACCCAGTACGCCGTCTTTCCCACCAGACAACACAATAATGCCTTGAGCAAACTCCGCCAGCCAGTCGTGCTCAATTTGCGGCTTGCCGTCAACATGCCCCCGCAGATACGCTTTTGAAATCAACTGACTTAAATTCTGATAGCCGGTGTTATCGGCTGCAAGCAGCAACATACGGTTGCATTCAGTTGCAAAAAGTGGGTGCCGGACATAACAATCAACACCTATTATCGGCTTTATTCCGGCCTCATGCGCCGTGCTGTAAAACCGAACCAGACCACAGAAATTCATTTGGTCTGTCAGCGCCAATGCCGGCATAGCCAGCTTCTGCGCTGCTTTGACTATAGGTTTAACCTTCGCCACCCCATCGACCATGGAAAAGTCGCTGTGGACACGCAAATGAATAAACGCCGGAGCACTCATAGATTTTGTAGCTCCGCGACCTGCCGTACCGGCTTAAAACTACGCCTGTGTTGTGGCAGGATGCCATGTGCGCTAATAGCAGCCAAGTGAGCAGCTGTCGGATAGCCTTTATGAGCATCAAAGCCATATTGGGGATGAGCCAGATGCAGCGCCTGCATTTCTGCATCACGCGTGACTTTCGCTAAGATAGATGCCGCGCTGATTTCCGGTACCAGTAAATCGCCTTTTACCACGGCGGTAGCAGGAAGACCAAAATCGGTCGTACGATTACCATCGACCAAAACCCACTCTGGCCGCAAGGTCAGTGCGGCCACCGCGCGACGCATCGCCAGCATGGTGGCATGTAAAATGTTCAGCTTGTCTATCTCGTCAGGCTCTGCCCGGCCTAATGCCCAGCACAGCGCCTGAGTTT
>JBFKFH010000276.1:0-3785 GCA_041618685.1 Rheinheimera sp. | reverse complement strand
TTCACAGCGCCAAAGGCCTGGAGTTTCCGCTGGTGTTTGTCTGTGGTCTGGAAGAAGGCATGTTTCCGAGCCAGCAAAGTGGGGATGACCCAGTGCGGTTGGAAGAAGAGCGACGCTTATGCTACGTCGGCATGACTCGGGCGATGAAAAAGCTCTACCTGACCCATGCGGAAAGCCGGCGTTTGTATGGTCAGGAACAGTTCCACAAGCCGTCGCGTTTTATTCGTGAAATTCCTGCCGAATATCTGGATGAAATTCGCCTGACAACGCAGGTAAGCCGGCCCACCCAGTTTAACCGCTTTGGCAGTGCCGCTTCGCATGTTGCATTCGAAAATACCGGCTTTAAGCTGGGCCAACGCGTCTTGCACGACAAGTTTGGTGAAGGCACTGTGCTTAATTATGAAGGCACCGGCAGTCAGTCGCGTATTCAGGTTAATTTTGACGGTTTGGGCAGCAAATGGTTGGTTACCGCTTACGCCCGGCTGCAGGCAGTTGGTTAAATGCTAGCGGCTGTATTACCACAGCTTTGCCAATGGCAGCATCAGGCGGCCCAGCGGCATATCCGGCTGCCGGTAATCTGGCAAGGCTCCGTTAATTCGTTGCTTGATGCGACAACGCAACTGCTGGCTCAGCTCTCCTATTCAACCTTGTACTGGATTGGCGGGCAGGCTCCGGCTGATGCAATTGTTGTTAGTGATAAACAAAACTATCAGCTGCTTGGCAGTGAATGTGACGTACTGGTGATCAATGCCTTTGATGGCTTTCCGGCCGACTTGATTGCAGCATCGGCAGGCTGTGTTAAAGCGGGCGGTATCTGGTTGTTGTTATGCCCACCGTTTGCAGCATGGCAAACACAACCAAACCCGGCACATAAAGCCGTGCTGCCCTATCCGTTAGATGCGGCAAACCACCATGGCCAGTTTATTGCTTTCTGGCTGGCACAAGTAAGCCGGCAAAATGTGGTTCTACTGCAAGACGAAGAAGTGTTGCAACAACTAAACTGGCCGTCTCAACCAGTACCATACCTGGCTGATGCGCCGTGTTTAACGGTCGATCAGCAGCGCGCCGTTGCGGCGATATTACATGTTAGCAGTGGCCATCGTCGCCGCCCACTGGTTATCACCGCCGATCGCGGCCGGGGTAAATCTGCTGCACTGGGTATTGCTGCGGCAAAACTGGCGGCGGCCGGTAAGCATATCGTGCTTACCGCGCCCTCGCCGCAGGCTGCACAGACAGCCATAAACCATTTCCAGCAACTCAGTCCGGTAGCGCAGCATAGTCAGTTGCAATTTATCCCCTTTGACAAACTACTACAGAGTTCGCTAACAGCTGATTTGCTGCTGATTGACGAAGCAGCCGCAATCCCAAGCCCGGTATTGCAGCAGCTATTGCAGCGGTTCAGTCGTATCGTCTTTGCCACGACCGAACATGGCTACGAAGGTACCGGCCGTGGTTTTCAGCTACGCTTCCAGCAACATCTAACTGCCCAATGCCCTGGCTGGAAAAAACTCCAGCTGCAGCAACCTATTCGCTACCAACAGTACGATGTGCTTGAGCAACTAATTTTTAAGAGCTTTTTGTTGGAGCAAGTGCAAGCCGCAACGCCATTTAACGCCGATAGTGCGGTGAGCTTTGACTGTTATAGCGCGCGTGACTGGCTGACTAATGCTGCCCGCCTGCAGCAGGTATTCGGTCTGCTCAGTCTGGCGCACTACCAGACACAGGTAAAAGACCTTGCCGCGCTGCTGGATAACCCACAACTAAGAGTTTTCACGCTGCAACAACATGACCGGCTGCTGGCCTGCGCACTGATCAGTCTGGAAGGTAACTTCAGCCAGGCATTAGCGACTCAGGTTTATCATGCAGAGCGACGGGTACAAGGACACCTGCTGGCACAAAGTCTGGCGTTTCATTTGGCCCAGCCGCAATTGGCAACAATGAACTTGTGGCGGGTAATGCGTATTGCGGTGCAACCTGCCTTACAGCGGCAACAGCTGGGCTCACGGCTATTACAGCACGTTTCGCAACAGGCCAACGCGGCCGGGGTCAACTATTTAGGCACTAGTTTTGGTGTTACGCCTGAGCTACTGCAATTTTGGCAGCAGGCCGGGTATCGACCGGTACGGCTGGGCGTAAGCAGTGATAAAGCCAGTGCTGAATATTCGGTGTTGATGCTACAAGCAGTGACGTCATCTAACCAGGTTGCGCATGACCTTCAGCAACAGTTTGGCCAGCTGCTATTTCACAGCTTGCCGCAGTATCCATTGCTGGACCCAGCGCTAGCGCTGGTAATGGCGACGCCACCATTATCAGACCAATTAACAGCAACAGAATTACAGCAACTGCGCTTATTTAGTCTGAACAAGCGACCGTATGAGCTGGTACAGCATCTGCTGTTACGCTGGTTTAATCTGCATGTGCTGCAACTTCCTGCTAAGCTGCGTCTGATGCTGTGCGCGTTACTATGGCAGCAAATAGCCTGGCCTGAGTTATTGCAACAGTTTTCATTTACCAACAAAAAAGCACTTATCAGCTACATTGCCGGCGAATTGGCGAAGACGGATACGTTATAGTTGTCGCGCGGCCCCGCTGATCAAACCAGTATTCGCTTTCTTTTTTTCTGCACTCAGGCTAAGGTGCCGCCAACATTTTACGAGTAAAATTTCTATGTTAATTGCTTTGCCTCTTCTCAGCGCGCTGTCGGCTATGCCCGCCATCGCTAACAGTTACTCCGGTACTGAAAGGCGCACTTTACAATCTGCCATCAGTAGCGTGCTGTATTCAAACGAAATTAGTCGCTTTTACCAGCGTTGCAAAGAACAGCCTGCTGCAGCCGAGACAGTGTTAACATTAACCGATAAAGAGAAGCCTCGTCTGTTGGCCTTGCTGCAGCAGAAAGTTTATAGTCAGGATGTCGATAAGCTATTCGCATCAGAGCCAAAACTAACACAGTTAGCTAAAAGTAGTATCAAAGCACCGACAGACTGTGCGGATAGCAAAGGGTTACAAACCCTGCTTGATAGTTATGAAGTTGCGCTATTTTCACTGGAAATTGCGCTGCCATTAGAAAAAGGTATCAGTAACAAAACTACTGCCGCTAAATCGCAAACGAATGCTGAAAGCCAAGACGCACATCAGCTTATCGCGCGAAGCCATGCGATTGCTTTGGTCAATATTGCTGACAAACAACAACTTAATGCGATTCAACAAGCCAATTACTTTCATCCTGATTATAACGGCCGCTACGTTTTTAAGGTGCAACATGGCTGGCGCAGCAATGTGCCGCAGTATTTAGGTATGCACCTTTTCGTTAGTGATACTGATATCAGCAAACTAGCAAAACAGTGGCTGATCTTCCTCGATAAAAACGGCCATTTTATTAAGGCCATTGAAGCACATAAGGCTCCTGCGCATTTGAAAGCATTGCAAGACGCAGAATGGCGTTATGATGTGCACGGTAATCTGCACCGTAATTAGTTAAGGTGACTAATCTTGGAATAGGTTGACACTTATTTCGCGTAAAAGGCCTGATGAACTTCATCGGGCTTTTTTATTTTGTGCTATGCAAAATAGAATGGAATGCACACCAGGCTGACGATGCTGCTCGGGCTTGGGCAGTGGTGTTTGGATTTTGGTTTGGGCTCAGACGGTGTCGTTTGGGTTTGCTTTCGCGCAGATAAATAAAAAGCCCCGCTCGTTGAGCGGGGCTGGAATTGGGAGCCTGGCGGTGAACTACTCTCGCATAGCGAATGCTACACTACCATCGTCGCAGCTGCGTTTCACTT
>JBFKFH010000275.1:0-3837 GCA_041618685.1 Rheinheimera sp. | reverse complement strand
CTGAAGAAAATTTTAACTGCGTTTTTCATTAATTTCGCTAAGGTAATGACAGCAAATGGCAGAACTAGCCCCCGTTTTACAAGCGTTAAATTCAGGCGGTGTTATCGCGTATCCCACTGAGGCCGTTTATGGTTTGGGCTGTGATCCCGATAATGAAGACGCCGTAATGTCGCTATTGGCGATTAAACAGCGACCGGTGGAAAAAGGCTTGATACTGATCGCCGCAAACTATGAGCAGCTATTACATTATGTTGATGACGCTGCTATTCCGCCGGAAAAGCGTGAACAAATTTTTTCCAGCTGGCCGGGGCATATTAGTTGGGTTTTGCCAGCCAGCAAAACAGCACCTAAATGGGTAACCGGCCAGTTTGATTCGATAGCGGTGCGGGTCAGTGCGCATCCTGTGGTGCAGCAGTTGTGTCTGGCATTCGGTAAGCCTCTGGTGTCAACAAGTGCCAACTTGTCGGGTCAACCTGCAATTACAGATTTTATTGAGTTAGAGCAAAGCTTAGGTCATCAATTGTCCGCTATTATGCCCGGCGCTTTAGGTGGCGCAACGCAACCTAGCCAAATTCGCAATGCCCTGACCGGCGACATCGTAAGGAGTTAAGGTGACAGATACGCAATCGCATGACCATTTAGCCGCCGTGCAGCAATTTTTACAACAACTGCAGGACAGCATCTGCCAAGCATTGCAACAAGCTGATGGTGCTGCAGCGTTTGTTGAAGATGCCTGGCAACGGCCGGAAGGTGGTGGTGGCAAGAGCCGGGTGTTAACAAATGGCGCGGTATTCGAACAAGCGGGGGTCAATTACTCCCATGTATTTGGTGCCAATATGCCCGCATCAGCAACGGCTCACCGCCCTGAATTGGCCGGCCGTAGTTTTAATGCCTGTGGCGTATCGCTGGTTATTCATCCGAATAACCCGTATTTACCCACCACCCATGCCAATGTACGGTTTTTTATTGCCGAAAAAGAAGGTGAACCGCCGGTATGGTGGTTTGGCGGTGGTTTTGACTTAACGCCATACTATCCATTTGAAGAGGATGTTGTGCATTGGCACCAAACAGCCAAGGCGGCTGTTGACCCTTTCGGCCAGCATTATTACCCGGAATATAAAAAGTGGTGTGATGACTACTTTTACCTGAAACATCGTAACGAGACCCGCGGAGTAGGTGGGTTGTTTTTTGATGATCTTAATGCGCCAGGTTTTGAGCAAAGCTTTGCGCTGATGCAAGCGGTAGGCAAAGCCTTTATTCCAGCCTACTTGCCGATAGTAGAAAAGCGTAAGACGACACCTTATGGCGACAAAGAACGGCAGTTCCAGTTATATCGCCGTGGCCGTTACGTCGAATTTAACCTGGTGTATGACCGTGGCACACTGTTTGGCTTACAAAGTGGTGGCCGAACAGAATCTATTTTGATGTCGATGCCGCCGCTAGTGCGCTGGCAGTATGGTTATCAGCCTGAGCCGGGCAGTCGGGAAGCCCTTTTGTACGAGCGCTATCTGAAACCGCAAGATTGGCTAGGCATAGCAAGCTAGCAATTAATCATATGGCTCGCCAGTTGACCTATCGACTGGCGAATGCCTTCGCGTAATACTTTGTGTGTGATCACTTCATCCAGAGCTTTATCCATACAGAACATCCACTGCTCACGTAGTTGTTGATCGACGTTAAATGGCATATGCCGGGCGCGTAAGCGCGGATGACCGTATTTTTGCTCAAATAGTGCCGGGCCACCAAGCCAGCCGGACAAAAATTCAAAGAATTTTTCTCTGATACTATCCAGCGGTAACGGATGAATCGCATAGAGCTCTTTAGCTTCAGGTGCGGTTTCCATAATGTCATAGAAGCGATTTGCCAATCGGCGAACGGCGGGTTCTCCGCCCATCAGGGCATATGGAGTTTGTTCAGGGGTAGGATGAGCCTTGCTATTTGCCGTGGTTTTATTAAAAATCATCTGCACTAACTTCTTTATGGACATTCGCTGTGGACCATTATGCTGTATTTGGTAACCCGATTGGGCAATCCAAATCACCCTTCATTCATGCTCAGTTTGCTATGCAATGCGCCCAGGCGCTGACATATGAAGCCATTTTAGCACCGGTTGATGGCTTTGCCGACAGTTGGCATGCTTTTGTGGCTAACGGTGGCAGCGGTGCCAACGTAACAGCACCGTTTAAACAGCAGGCTTATCAATTAGCAGATATCCTGTCTGCGCGCGCCAGGCTGGCAGGGGCAGTTAATACTTTATACTTCGATCAATCCGGCCAGTTGTACGGTGATAACACCGACGGTATCGGGCTGGTAAGTGATTTACGGCGTTTGGGCGCGAACTTAGCTACAAGCACGGTATTGTTGCTAGGTGCTGGCGGCGCTAGCCGCGGCGTTATTGGGCCTTTGCTTGATGCGGGTGTGCCCCGGCTGGTGCTAGCTAATCGCACTGCAAGTAAAGCCAAGGATATTGCTGCCGCTTTCGACCATCGCGTTAGCGCCTGTGGTTTTAATCAAATACCTCAGCACCCTTATCAGCTGGTCATTAATGCCACGTCGTCGAGCTTAACCGCTCAACGGCCAGATATTCCAGCGGTGCATTTACAACATTGCCAGCTAGCTTATGATATGTCGTACAGCGCTGAACTGACGCCTTTTTTGACCTGGAGTAAACAGCATGGCGCCAGGCAGCAGGCCGATGGTTTAGGTATGTTGGTGTCGCAGGCCGCTGAAGCTTTTTATATCTGGCGTGGCAAAAGGCCGGATATAATGCCAATACTGACATCATTAAAACAGCAGCTTAAGCAATGAATCAGCAAATTAGTTTTAACAGCGATTTTCACCTTTCACTACAACGAAATGCCATCAGCTTTAGCTGTATAGTGGCGGGGCTTAAAGTGCAGTGCTTTATTGCCGTACCAGCAAACCAAGCAGAAAACGCCTTCTTGCAGCAGGTAATGGCTGACGCGTTCAACTGGGAAGACCGCGCCGAGCAGGCCATCGCTGACGACGCATATAATAGTGCGGGTGAAATCTGGCTTTAACGTTCAGCCATATAGTCGTTTTTCAGTTCAACATAGTTAGCCGCTGAATCGCGTAAAAACGTTTTCTCCGCATCATTTAACAAGCGCGCTTGCTTTACCGGACTACCAACATATAAATAGCCGCTTTGCAGACGCTTGCCAGGCGGCACTAAACTGCCTGCACCGATAATGACATCGTCTTCTACGACGACATCGTCCATGACTATTGCCCCCATCCCCACCAGAATACGATTTCCCAATATACAGCCATGCAACATCACTTTATGGCCGACGGTGACATCTTCGCCAATAATGAGCGGTGAGCCTTCTGGCTTACCTATACTCGCACGGGACAAATGCAGCACCGACCCATCCTGTATATTGGTACGGGCGCCAATACGGATATAATTCACATCACCGCGCGCTGCGACTAAAGGCCAGATACTGACATCTTTACCTAATTCAATATCACCAACGATGACTGACGATGGGTCTATATAGACACCTTCTGCCAACTTAGGGAATACACCTTTATAAGAACGAATAGCCATAATTACCTCCAATGCTGCGTTATTATGCAGTAAATGTACTAAAAAAGCGCTTATCGTCGAATTTTTCTGCGAACGAACACAAAAACACGTTTTTTCGTAATTAACCCCTTGCACGTGTTTCAAAACGTCCTATAATGCGCGCCATGCCACGGGGTGCAGCGGTAACGCGGTTCTGGGGTGGTTTAGCCGGAGCGTCAAAAATCTTTAAAAAAGACGCTTGACACGAAGGTTTAAATCACTAAAATGGCGCCCTCGCTTCACGGTGG
>JBFKFH010000274.1:0-3846 GCA_041618685.1 Rheinheimera sp. | reverse complement strand
GGCCGCAAAATAGTTAATAAAGCTATTTTCGACATTTAAGCGCAGTACCCCCGGGCTAAGCAGGGCAAACAGTACACTGACAATGAAAACGGTGCGCAGCGGCGCCCGGCTGACTTTGTTATGGATATAACGCAACCCGCGCGCCAGTACGGCGTAATCGGTGGTTTCAGGTTTGGCGGCCAACAGGCACAGCAGGGCGGGAAACAAGAGCAAACTCACGCTCATAGTCAGAATCATTGCCAGTATCATCATGTAACCAAAGTCTACTACCGGCTGAATGCCACTAAAAATAAGTGAACCAAAGCCCACCGAGGTGGTGAGGCTGGCAAAAAAGCAGGGCGCCAGCTTTTGTTGCAACATAGCCGTAACGCGTTGTTGCTGTGTGGTGCTGCTGTCATTACGGGCAATGTCACGGTAGCTACCGATCAGGTGGATCATGACTGCTAAAGTCAGGATAAGCTGCAACGCAATAAAATTGGCAGAAATGACAGTGGCACGTAAATCGAGTGCGCCAAATAGACCAACGGTTAGCCAGACACTGCTGGCACAGGCCAGTAACGGAAACAGTACCCAACGCCAGCTGCGGTAAATAAGCAGCAATAGCATTGCAATGATGGCCGCAATGGCAGCGCCAAAACCTGCCAAATCGCGCTTAATAATATCGACCAGGTGCTGACCGACAACATAGGCACCGCCTAGAAAGGTTTCTCCTTTCATATTAACTTTTTGATTTATTGCATTTATTTCTTCAATTTCCTGTTTACGCTGAGCGGTTAATGCCCTGCGTAGCGGATCAGCCTGTTGTTTAAGCTGCGTTAACTCTGCTTGCTCCTCACTGCTTAACTCGCGCTGCAAGGTATGGCTTTCAAGCTGCAGCATGCGTTGCTCCAGCTTGGTAAGTTCCGGGTCGGGTTTGAAGACAATTTGAATTGCGGCCGCCGTTTGGGCTTTATTCAGCAACAGATCGGTAAACAGCGGGTGTTCATCAAGCAGCTGGCGCATCTGCGCAGTGGAGTAGTGCTGTTGCTGCCAGGTCAGCTGGGCAATATCAACATCTGTTGTTAGCGCACTGCTATCGGTGATTAGCGGCACATTCAGTATGGATGTTACACTTTGCACCCGGTCTAATGCCTGATACTGCTGGCTAAGTGATGCCAGAACGCTAAAGGTTTCTTCGCTAAACAGCTCGCCATTTTGCGGTTTGTACGCCACCAGAATATATTCATCCGGTGAAAAACGCTGGTTTGCCTGTTGGGTTTTAATGTAGAGCGCGTTGTTTTTTACCAGCAATGTTTCAGCTGACGCATCAATGTGAAACTGGCTGACATAGAAACCGGCTACAGCCAGCAGCAGGGCGAACAACACAAGTATAAAAATACGCAACCGGACAATAGTGCGGGCTACCGACAAAAGTATGGTATTGCTACTGGGGCTGCTGGTCGAAGGCGTCATCCCGTTTTACTCCCTGTATAAACTGATTACGAAAATAAACATAAGGATCTTCGGCCTGCTGATACAGGGTTTCATATACCCGGGCCCGCTGAGAAAAACTGTCAACCACATCGATACCTTGCAGGTAGTAGGTATCTGGCGGGGAAGTGACATGGCGTAACGGGTCAAGCAAGGCTTCACTGATAACTGATGTTGAGCCGCGTACATTATTTTGCCCCAGCAGCGGTAGCACCAAATAAGGCCCGGGCCTGACATTATAGCCCGCCAGTGTGTCTGAGAGTGATTGCTTGGCCGCTGGCAGGTTAAACCAACTACTGGCAGGGTCAAACAGCCCGAGGATACCAATGGTACTATTGAGCACAAACCGGCCGAGGTTGGTACCGGCATCTTTCACCTCACCCGCAGCCAGATTATTTAACAGGCTAAGCGGTTCGCGAATATTACGAAAAGCATTACCAATTTTACTGCGTACTCCATCGGGAATGACGTATTCATAGCTCTTTGCCAGAGGGATCAGCGCATAGGTGTAGCTGACATGGTTAAAGCTAAACATCGCGCGGTTCCAGGCTTCCAGCGGGTCATCAAACTCAGGTTGAATTACAGCTGCGTCAGACGCATTTGCAGTGGCATCGGGGCTAGTCATATCAACTACGGTGGGTTGAATGTCAATGGTGCCTTGCGAGGTCTTAATCTGCGCAGGTTGCCCGCTGCTAAGTTGCTCCGGCGCGGTTAAGGTTTTCGCTGCCGGTGAGGCTGTGGGGGTGTTGGCTGGCGCTGCATCAGGCTGCTGTGGCGTACTACTGCAACCGGCAACAATAAATAAAGCCACGACAGTCATTAATTTGTTTAATGTCATTTACTGCTCCATTGCAGCCGGCCTGAACAGCGCCAGCACAGCAGGTTACGGTTGTTTGCTTTCAGAGGTACTCTCCTTAGATGACACCGAAGAATAATCAATAATATCTTCGACATCCATGTTATACGCGCGGATAAATGCATTGCGTAACAGGCCTGAAAGCGCGTTAAGCAGCGAGACATCAGGCGAACTGATATCGCCTTTAATCGGGATCCGCGTCGCAATCATTTTGGTTTCGCGGTTCTCCAATATCGAGGCAAGTATTGCTGATACCCCTTCAACAAACAGTTGTAGCGGATTATCTTTGCCGTGTACCACATCAGCTATCACATCCTCTTTCCACGAAAATACGTCCAGCTGATAAATACCTGCTTTAACGTAACCGGTAACCTGGCCATTGTCGCTGGCCAATTCAGCCGCCAACTCAAATGCGCCGGCCTCAACATCAAAAGGAGCGTAAATTTTAATAATGCTGTCGGTCTCTGCGGCTGCCAATTTCGCCATTTGCATGTTGATATCAAAGCTGGGCTTGCTGGCATTAGGGTTAAACTTGCCTTGAATTGAAACCGGCGCCGCGTCGCCCACGGTACCTTTGATATCGATAGTGCTTAACAGGTCTGATGCAGCGTTGTTGTGCAGGTTGCTGATGTGACCATTAACCTGACTCAAGATAAGCTCGCCAAATAAATCTTTGGCGATAACACTGAACTCAATTCTGCCGTTTTGCAGTGACAGCTCATCAATTGAAAACAGCGTTAAATTATTCGCCAGACCAATCCAGGTGCGTTCATTTAATACCGCGTCTTCGGTGATGTCTTCCTGCTCTGTTCTGTCCAGCGCCATAATAACCGGCTGCTCAAATGCCATAGAGCTAACGATATCGCCCTGCAGCAACGCTGGCCATGAAATGCGGATATCAATACGTTTAGCGGCAAATAAAGGCAGGGTGCCGCTGGCATTATGTTGATTAATATCAATATCTTTAATCACATAGCCACCACGCCACAAGGCCAGGTCAATATCACGTACCTGACCACTAATGCCGGGTTGCTGTTGCAGCAAATTATTGACATAACGCACCATCAACGGCGGTGCCGCTGCTCGGGCTACCAACAGCAACAATGCAAAGACCAGTGCTATTTTTATTGGTTTAGACAATGTCATTCGGCTTCGTTGTCATCTGGTTGGTGCTGCTACGTGCAAGCACGTTAGTGGTATATCAGCATAGTACAGCAAAACACACGCCAGTATATTTTTGGCATATAAAGTTATGATATTAAACATTTTAATAGTAGATAGGGGCAGTAATAAGCACAACATAACATCGCAAAAGTAACATTTTTACCTGCAGCCGGGTAAAAATGACATGTACTCGAACAAAGCAGAAAAACAAAAGGCCAGCATTACTGCTGGCCTTTGTCATTTGGTGGAGCTGGCGGGAGTTGAACCCGCGTCCGAAAAACCTACATCGTCGGTACTACATGCTTAGCACATTCATTTAGTTAACCCTATGAGCGCCGAATGGCAGGCTATCGTCG
>JBFKFH010000273.1:0-3864 GCA_041618685.1 Rheinheimera sp. | reverse complement strand
GCTCCGTTACGTTCTACTACATACTTGATAATAACAGCCATGGTATTTTCCCCCTATTATTTAACTGTTATTTTATACAGTATAAGTTAAACGTTGTCGAATGTTTTTTGTACGTCTATTAAACATGCTCATCCATACGAGATGCTCGAAGTTTTACCACAATTAGCGTACTATTGTGGCCCTGATTTTGCGGAAATTACCCGGCCGCATATTAATTAATTGTTTGAATTTACAAGGAATACCATGCCGCATCCTTTTTGGTCAGAGCGTCACTCCGGTACAAGCAGCCACCGGCCGGGAGATCAGAGAACCCCGTGGCAACGTGATCGTGCCCGCATTTTGCACTCAGCGGCGTTTCGCCGGCTGCAATCAAAAACCCAGATCCTTGGCATAGGCCAGAATGATTTTTATCGCACCAGACTGACGCATTCATTGGAGGCGGCTCAAATAGGTACAGGGTTAGTCAGCCAGTTGCGTGCCAAGGTGAATAACGAACAACAGGCATTTTTGCCTGATGACAGCCTGATGGAAGCGCTGTGCCTGGCTCATGATATTGGCCACCCGCCGTTCGGCCATGGTGGTGAAACGGCATTGAATTATAAAATGTTACACGCCGGTGGCTTTGAAGGTAATGGCCAGACGCTGCGAATCGTTGCTAAGCTGGAACCTTATACCCAGCAACATGGTATGGATTTATCCCGTCGCACCTTGTTAGGCTTGTTAAAATACCCGGTGTTACAACCTGACTTAAGTCATGAAACTTTACCCGCAACTAATCCGTTAAACCTGAATGCCTGGAAACCCGCAAAAGCCATTTTTGCCGCTGATGCCGCCATTCTTGACTGGACTCTGGCGCCGTTAAGTATTGATGATCGCAGCTTATTTCAGTCAACGGAGCAGCTTAGTAGGTCTCCTTATATTAAAGCGCGTTATAAATCACTCGACGCTTCTATTATGGAGCTGGCTGATGATATCGCATACGGCGTGCACGATTTGGAAGATGCCATCGTGCTGGGCAATATTACCCAGGAACAATGGCAACAGCATACCGCGGCCGACTGGAGTGCACTGCCACAGAACTTGTCTTTGTTTATGCGGCAAATAAGTGACGATCTGTTCAGTAATCAGCATCATCGGCGAAAAGATGCGATTGGCTCGCTGGTAAACCTGTTAATTAGCTCGGTGACACTGTATGAAGCCTTACCACAGGCTGCTGAACCGCTGATCCGTTTTAATGCCATATTGGACGCCGCGCCTCAGACTGTTTTGCAGTGCCTGAAACAGGTGGTATACCGTTGTGTT
This sequence comes from Rheinheimera sp., assembly GCA_041618685.1. Classification (GTDB taxonomy): domain Bacteria; phylum Pseudomonadota; class Gammaproteobacteria; order Enterobacterales; family Alteromonadaceae; genus Alishewanella. The sequence goes on along the minus strand of JBFKFH010000273.1, from coordinate 2,562 downwards.
ATTTCCCGACCTGATATTCAGCAATCACGATTTCGCTGCCAGAATATGCTGATGGCGTTGTTTGACGCCTTTAGTTCGGACCCGTCACGTCTGCTGCCTGCCAATACACAGCTGCGCTGGTTGCAAGCTGCTGATGAGCTGAAAACCCGCGTTATATGCGACTACATATCCGGTATGACAGATGACTACGCCGAGCATATGTATCGTCGGCTGTATGCCGGTAGTTAAACTACTGTTACAGGAAGACTGGTTTTGTCAAAAACGGCGTTACGAGTATTGGCCGGGCCAACAGCCCTGGCTCATATACAGCAATATGGTCTGCGTCAGGCCGATATCAAAGTTATGGTCGGTGCCAGTGGCGGGCCGAAATGGTTTAGTTTATTTGGCCTGGATCAGTATTTGTTTGGTGAGTTTTTTCAACAGCGCATCACGCCCTTACATATTCTTGGTAGTTCTGCCGGTGCCTGGCGTTTCGCTTGCTTTGCACAAGCCGACCCTGTCGCAGCATCCAAACGTTTTTGTCAGGCTTATTCACATATAACCTACCCACCCGGAGCAAATACTCGGCTTGTCACTGAGATATCTGCCAGGGTAATTGATGCTGTATTTCCAACAACAGCTCATGTCAATGAAGTACTTACTAATCCGACAATTAAACTGAATGTCATTGTCGCCAAGGCACGTCGGTTATCAATGGCGCGCAGCAAGTTATTGCAAGCAGGAGGGTTAACGCTGGCCGCAGGTGCTAATATGTTTAGCCGGCGCTATCTACGCCATTTTTTTCAGCGCATACAGTTTCATGTGCCTGGCACAGAGTCACCCTTTCACTATTCTGGCGTACTGCCAACACAGCATGTTGAGCTAACGGTGGACAACCTGCGTCAGGCAGTGCTGGCCAGCGGCACAATTCCAATGGTATTAGATCCCGTACAGGATATTAACGGCGCCGGTAAAGGCCTGTATTACGACGGCGGCGTTACCGACTATCATTTTGACTTACCCTTTAGCCATGATGGTCTGGTTTTGTACCCTCACTTTTATCCCAGCCTAACGCCAGGCTGGTTCGATAAGGCACTAAAATGGCGTAAAGCCAATTCGGCCCACCTGCATAATGTCGTGCTGTTGTGCCCAAGCGACAGCTGGGTTAAATCACTGCCGTTTAGTAAAATACCCGACCGTACCGACTTTAAATTGCCGGATCAGGTAAGAATAAATTACTGGCAGGAAGTTATTTTAAGATCGCACGAGCTGGCGGATGCGTTTAAACAGGGTAACTATCAACTTGAAACACTGTAACTCTCTATTTAGCTTTTAAGGACACCGATTATGTTGGCATCGCTGCTGTTTACCCTGATTATCGCTATGCTTCTGCCCTACCTGGCTAAAGCACCTCTGGCCTTTGCTATGCACAAATCTGGCGGATATAACAACCATAACCCTAGGGCACAGCAAGCCGCATTGCAGGGCTTTGGCCAACGCGCCAATGCAGCACATTACAACAGTTTTGAAGCCTTGCTAATTTACGCCTGTGCGGTATTTACGGCCGTAGGGTTAAATGCAGTAGATGAAACTACGGTTATGCTAGGCTGGGTGTTTATTGGCAGCCGGTTAGCGTATTTAACCTGCTACTGGCTTGATATAGCAACCGTAAGATCGCTGGTCTGGCTGGTTGGAATCATATCCACTTTTGCAATGGCAGGTCGGGCGGTGTTGGTTTAGGACAGCCTTTGGACATGATGCATTCCTAAAGTTATGTTTTAACTTAAGAAGACTTTAGTGTTGTAGGGGAAGTCCAGTATTTCAGTTAAAGTCGGCGCATGACAAAATCAACGTCACTGACCCTAATGATTTCTAAATCGCACAAATTACTGTAATTTAAATCTATTGACGGGTGCTTAATCTGAATGACTATATCGACGGCTTATCCCAAACGCCGATATTGGCTTAGCTTTTAACAATTGCTAAAGAGCTAATTATCACCATAAAATTAGCGATACAATTCTATTTCCAGCAGATGTTTTCCATATCTTTTCTAATATGAAGGCGAAAATCTGTGCAACTCACATGCTGGATACAAAATAAAAAATTGCCAATCAAATCTACCATCGATAGGCTCGATAGAAGAACAGACTACCGACACACCATGGACGGAGTGCTCTTTTAAAAAATAAAACTGAAATTGCTCCGGCTCTTCAATTGTGCATTCTTCATCTCCGATGAAATTAAACACCTTCAATAGCTTCGGATACTTACCATCACAGACTGACACAACTACCTTTTGATGAACTGAATCCTCCAATGCCTGCCCAACCGTGCTAAGCGGAATAGTTACTTCTCGACTATTATAAATCCATTTCACACAACCTTCACTTGGGCTTACCTGCAAGTTTTCTAATAAATTCATATGCTTACTCTTTCAAATCCTTAACCTCTATTACCTCAACATAATCTTCGCGAGATCTGCCCGGAACCTGCATTGCAATCTGACTGCCTCCCCCTTTAAGATATTTACCTTGCTTAGTATCAATTTGAGGGTCGACTGGTCCCATAAGCACAGGTAAT
>JBFKFH010000272.1:0-3865 GCA_041618685.1 Rheinheimera sp. | reverse complement strand
CTGTATGGGTCCTGATAAAAGCCCATTTCTTTGCCCAGGCTTTCGGCATACAAACCCCAGCCTTCGCCGTAAGCACTGTGATACAGCGTTTTACGAAACTCCGCCATATCCATCTCTTGCGCCAGTGCGCTTTGAAAATGATGTCCGGGCTCAGCTTCATGAAAGGTGAGCGCTTCTAAATTATACAAAGGCTCGCTGCGTACATCGTTGGCGCCAATAAAATAGGTGCCCGAGGTGGTGCCGCTGCCATCAGAGGCTACATAGTAGGCGCCGCCATTCGGGCTGGCTTTAATATCAAAGGTGTTTCGGGGCAGGGTGTTAAACCATTTGGGCAGCTGGCCGGCCATTTTACGGGTGATATAAGCCGCCTTCTCCAACAGCTGTTGCGGCGATTTGGCATAAAACTGCTCATCAGTGCGTAAAAAGCTGACAAAAGCGTCAAAGTCACCGCTAAAACCGACCTGTTTTATGATGTCCTGCATCTGGGCACGAATACGTGTTACTTCGCTTAATCCCAATGTATGAATTTGCTCGGGCGTCATATTGGTGGTGGTGTAAAAGTTAATCAGGTATTGGTAATAGGCTTTTCCGTCTTCCAGCTCACTGATACCAACTACTTGACGGCAAGATGGCATATATTGTTGGGTAAAAAACTGATGCAGCTGCTGATATTGCGGGATCACGGTGTCTTTAATCAGTTTACTGCCAGCTTGCAGGTAATGGCGTTGCTGCGCCGCACTAAACTGTGCCGGTTGGTTGGCCAACGGTGCGTAAAACACACTGTCGCTTACATCACTAACAATATGTTTGCTGATAGTTTTAGCGTAATTCTCGAAGCTTTGGCAGTAATGGGTATAGCCTTTGGCAATAGCTTGTTTCAGGTTGTCGATATGCTGCTGATTGTAACGCGGAAAATCTGCCAGGCTGACTAAGTATTGGTCGTAATCGGCTGTGGTTAAAAACGACATATTATCCACAGCATTAGCAAAATAGCTGTGGTATCCGGCATAGGCCTGCATGGGAAACAGATGATCAAACTGCTGGTAGCTTTTCGCTTCGGTTTCGCGCTCATATTTAAACAGCCGCAAGGTAATGCGCTCATCAGCAGAAAGCTTGCTTTGGTCAATCTTCGCCAGCTGTTTTAGCATCTGCTGGTTAAATGCCGCACGCCGGTCGCGGCCAGCTTTTGACACATCGGGCAGGGGGCCGTTCATGCGAAAGGTATCAGGGTCTTTGCGAAAGAATATCTGCTCTTTATTCGCTTCGCGCCAATGCGTATCCAGCAGCTGCTGCAGTTGTTGTTGGGCGCTATGGGTGGCGGCGGGTGTTTGTGTGCTAACAAGTAGCAGCACGGCTGCAGATAAAACCAGGCGTAATGTCATATTGATGATCCAGCGACAGAAAAACACTGTGGTGTTATACCACAGTGCGTTTTATCCGACTATTGTCGCGCTTAGGCTGTGCCTAATGGCTAATCAAGCGCGTTGGCGGCACGGGTGGTTTTATGCCCACCTGGTAGCGAATAGCGTAAAATACGCGCAAAAACAGTACCGTACTGGCGTGCGAAGCTGCCGGTGTTGTACGGAATAGCGTATTTGGCGGCTATCGCCTGGACTTGCTTAGCCAAAGCGGGGTAGTGCCGCGCCGGAATATCCGGAAACAGGTGATGCTCTATCTGGCAGCTTAAATGGCCGGTTAAAATGTGCAGCCAGGTAGGGCCGGTAAAGTTTGACGAGCCGAGCATCTGGCGGTAATACCACTGGCCGCGCGTTTCTCCCTCGCACTGCTCGGCGCTAAAGGTATGAATATCCTGGGTGAAGTGGCCGCAGAAAATCACCGTTGAGGTCCACAGGTTACGAATAAGGTTAGCGATAAAATTGCCGCTTATTACCCACAGCCACATTGGCCCGGCAAGTAGCGGAAAAAACACATAGTCTTTGAATAGCTGGCGCGCGCCTTTACTAAAAAAGGCTTTTTTTAATGCAGCGTCAGTTACCTGCGAATGGCGGTCGGCTTTCTTTTTACCAAAAAATACCCGCTGTGCGGCTAACTCGTGGTACGACACGCCCCATTGAAACAGCATGCTTAGCAGTAAATAAGTACCGCCTTGCCACAGGTTGCGTAAGCGCCAGCGAAAATCGTTACTTAAACGCAGCAGGCCGTAACCAAAGTCGCGGTCTTTGCCAATGATATTGGTATAGGTGTGGTGTTCAAAATTATGCGTGCGCTGCCAGGAGCCAGCGTCGCAGGCAATGTCCCACTCATAGCGTTTAGAATGCAGTAGCGGATCGTTCATCCAGTCGTATTGGCCATGCAGCACGTTATGGCCAATTTCCATGTTGTCCAGAATCTTGCCCAGCGCCAGCAACAGCACGCCTGCCAGCCACAGCCAGGGTGTAATAAAGCCCAATATCAGCAAAATGCGCCCGCTTATGGCACTTAAGCGTTGTACCAGCAGCACGCGGCGAATATAGCGCGCATCTTGCTCGCCCAGCTGGGTTTGTACCTGCTGTTTCACTTTATCTAGCTCTTGCGCCAGCGCGCTAAATTGCTCAGTTGTTAGTGTCATCTTAAATCCTACAGCTTAATCACAAGTTCGGTTACCGGCTGGCTGATGCATAGCTGAATTTGCTCGGCACCGTTACCGCTTAATGCACCGGTACGCATATCGCGTACCTGGCCGGAAACCTTGTCGCATACGCACTGAAAACACACGCCCATGCGACAGCCAAAACTGGGCGTTAAGCCATGTTGCTCAGCCGCCTGCAGCAGGCTGTGCTGCGCACTGGCGGCTACCTGGTGCGGTAAGCCTGCGCGGATAAAGGTAGCTTGGCGCACCGATACGGCGCCATCAGCCGTTGTTGTGTCGGAGGCTATAGCAGGTAGCGCCGGGCCAAACTGCTCGTTGTGAATGTTGCACTGTGCTACGCCAGCATTTGCCAGGCACTGTTGTAGCTGCTGCATAAAACTACCAGGGCCGCACAAGTAAATGTGTTTATCTTTTGCCTGCAGCAGTAGTGCGTCAAGCATGTCAGCTGCCGGCTGAATGCGGCTATCTGACAGTGTTAGCGTAAACAGCGGTTGGCGCTGGGCCAGCTGTTGCAGCTGCGTAAGCAGTGCGGCGTTTTCACTGCCACGGCAGCGGAAATACAGGTTAACCGGCGCCAGCCAGTGGCGCTGGCTAAGCAGCATGGATGCAATAGGTGTAATGCCAGAGCCCGCAGCAATAAATAGCGACGGCAAGGCGGGCTGCTGCCAGATAAAATTCCCACCGGCGGTACTGATGCTCAGCACGGCGCCGGGCGTTAACTGGTGTAGCAGCGGGGTAAATTCGCCGCGCTTATCTACCTTACAGCACAGCGAAATATGGCCTGTAGTTTGCCACTCGGCCAGCGATGAACAGATACTGAAAGGCCGGCTAAGGTAGCGGCCATTATGGCTTAGCGTTAGCAGGATATGCTGCCCCGGCACAAAGCCTGGCCAGCGTTTAGACACACTAAAGGTCAGCATTAACATATCGCTGGTTTGCCAGTATTTACCGACCAGACGGGCCCGATACTGCTTTGGTAGAAAGCCCGGCCATATGCGTTGCAACAGTGGCAAAAAATAGCGGACCAGCGATGGCTGGTTACCCAGCATTAAACAAAACGCCCGCCAGCAACGGGAAAAAAATAGCTTCACCAATTAACAACCCATAAAAATATGCCAAACCAATTTCAGCGCACAGTTGTACACTAAAATATCTGGTATGGCCAGATGATAATTTTTATTTCTGGGCTGTATGTGTTTATGTTATTGATACTTATTTAATTAAACTCTAATTATACAATATTGTGTTTTCTTGTTCAGTGCACAGTTGTTCACT
>JBFKFH010000271.1:0-3906 GCA_041618685.1 Rheinheimera sp. | reverse complement strand
GCGCTAGAAGGCATCAATGCCGAGCTCGAACCCGTAATGGGTGAGAATGCCGTACAGAAAATCTATGATTCAGGCATTGATACCTCGTCAGAGGCAACTGCCGAGCGCATCGTAGCCTTTGCCACCGGATTTTACAGCCGCTACAAAGAACTGAACCCGGATAAATCTGAAGAAGAAAACCTTACCAGCTTTCTAAAAATTATCGGCGGTGGTATCGATAAAGGCTTTAATGATGCTAAAGATATTCTCAAAGGCCTGAAGGTATACGAAGGTGAAATTGAAAGCGGCGTAGATAAAACCTATGGCTTGGTCATGCAGGGGCTAACCAGTTTTCGTGAAAAAATGCTCGCCATGGCAGCCGAGCCGCCAGCGGATGACAATTAAACACAATCACCGCTGGCTGCCCGTAGTCAGGGCGTTATTTGTCAGTGGCTTCAATGCTGGTAATGCGGGTTACCAGCAGCTGATCAATTTTATAGCTGTCAATATCAACCACTTCAAACTTATAACCGCCGTGCAACACGAAGTCGGTACGTTTAGGAATTTTACGTAAGGTGTACATCATAAAACCGGCAATGGTTTCGTAATTCGACGGGCTGGGAAAGCTGTCAATATCTAGCACCCGCATAACATCCTGCAGTGGGGTTAAGCCTTCAACCAACCAGGAATTGGCATCGCGCGCAACTATCTGATCTTCTTCCGAGTTAACCAGTTCGCCCATCACAATACTCATCACATCTTTTAACGTAATAATGCCGACCACTAACGCATATTCGTTCATGATGATGGCAAAATCGACGCCAGCCGATTTGAAATGCTCCAGCACCTCATACAGCGATAACGTATCCGGGATAATCAACGGCGCCCGTACTATGCCTTCTTTTTTCAGTGAAATAGGCTGGTCATGCAGAACCTGCATCAGTATATCGCGGGTATCAACATAGCCTACGACCTTGTCCAGCACACCGTCTACCACCAGAAATTTTGCATGCGGATGTTTGGCAATTTTGGCTTTTATACTGTCCTGAGATTCATTGTTAGTAAAAAAGATCAGGCTTTCCCGTGCGGTCATCGCCGAGGTTACCGTGCGTGATTCCATATCAAACACGTTTTCCAGCAGCTGGTGCTCATGGTGTTGCAACACGCCAGCCTGTGCCCCGGCCTCCATCATGGCGATAATATCATCCGGCGTAATATCATCTTTTCGCATGGTCGGTACGTTAAACAAACTAAAACATAAATTGGCTAAACTATTGAACAACCAAACTAACGGCCGTAACAGGGTGATTAACCACAACATAGGGTTAACCACCCGGATAGCAATATGCTCCGGTGAAATCATCGCCAGACGTTTAGGTATCAAGTCGGCAAATAAAATAAACAACGAGGTGACAAAAAACACTGATAGCGCAAAACCTGCATTTGCTACCCAGCTACCGCTAAAAAACAGCGCCAATAACGCGCTGAAATAGGGTGTAAAGGTCGACTCACCCAAAATACCGCCCAAAATTGCTACCGCATTTAAACCAATTTGCACAATGGTAAAAAAGTTACCCGGGTGCTCTTGCAGTGCTAATACTTTTTCCGCATTGACATTGCCCTCGGTAGCCATCAGCCGCAGCCGCATCTTACGCGAGGCGGCCAGTGCAATTTCCGAAATCGAAAAAAATGCACTGCTGGCAACCAGCAATAGCATCAGTAACAAATATTCCAGCGTCGACATGTTTTCTCCTGCAACCACATCAGCATAAAGCGCTGACTTAGAACGCCATTATAACCCTGTTGTATGGCAAACCTGCTACCTTGCAAAAAATATTAAACCAGAACCTTTCAAATCGATTACCGCATTATGTCAAAGCCCCACTATACTTCAGCGGAAACTGAACTACGCCCCAGGAGGGCTTTATGCAAAAAAACATAGTTAAAACCGCACTTGGCATTGCTGCTGTTTTGCTGACATTTACTGTGCAGGCTAATGATCAACTGGCTGGCACTTTGTGTGGTTACATCAAAGATGATAACCGTAACCAGCTGCGTAAGCTGTTGTCAGACAGCAAGCTGAATGTGCGCAATATTTATGACAGTATTACATGCAACAACGAAAATATGCTGCAATTCGCTATTCGGCATGACGCCTATGAATCAGGCACCTTTATCGTCAAACAAATGCCATCTAAAACACTGGCCGCGTTTGATTACGCTGGCTGGGCCGGGAAAAATGGTTTTTCTGCATCTGCATTGGTTAACGAAATCCGCACCCGCATTGGCGAGTAACGGCTAGCTGTTAAAAAAAGCGCCGGTATCGGCGCTTTTTTTATTAATATCATTTTTTCATTTAATCCATATCAAGTCTGCAGCATTCAGCATAGTGTACAATTATTAACCACCCATCAATAGCGGGGCATAACCGTGTGCAGAATATTAAGCATAGTGCTGGCTGGCGGCGCAGGGACACGACTGCTGCCTCTGACAAAGAAGCAGGCCAAACCCGCACTGCCTTTTGTGCATCAACGCCGTATTATCGACTTTGTTTTAAGTAATTTATTGCATTCTGGTTTGGATCAAGTGCTGGTGCTAACCCAATATCAGCCACACAGCCTGCACCAGCATTTACGCACCCACTGGCAACCGCTGTTTAGCCGGACAGGCTTTTTGCAACTGTGTCCAGCCGCGCCGCAGCTTGATCAGGGGACAGCCGGCGCGGTGGTTAATCAGCTGAGCAGGATCCGCGACTACCGGCCGGATGTAATCGCCATTCTAAGTGCCGATCATGTGTATAAAATGGATTACCGGCAGATGCTGGCATTTCATCAACAGCAGCAAACAGCGGTAACGGTGGCAGCAGCGCCTGTTCCATTAGCTCTGGCCCACCAGTTCGGCATATTTGAAACGACAGCAAACCACAGAATTAGCCGCTTTACTGAAAAACCGCACACCCCACCCGGCTCAATCCCTCATCAGCCTGGCTACGCATTAGCTTCAATGGGTAACTATATGTTTGATGCTAACGCACTGTACCAATTGCTACAGCCACTGGACCCAGCTGCACATCATGATTTTGGCTGTGATTTACTACCGACAGTGTTTCAGCAACAGCAGGCCAGCGTGTATGATTTTGGCACTAATCAACTGCCTGGTGAGCAGAGCCTGCCACATTACTGGCGCGATGTTGGCACCCTGGCCGCCTACTATCAAAGCAAGCTTGATGTGCTGCACCATACAGACTGGCTGGAAGGCCCGGCGCAGCGCTGGCCAATCCTCACGGGCGACAAGTCGCAATTGAACCGCAAACGGCCGATAACAGCAGTACAGCGGATGATACCGCCGGCGCACTTGCGACCGTATCAGTAGCCGCGTTACATCAGCGTAAATGCCAATGCCAGACTGCGGCCACTTAGCAGCAGGCTAACTAACAGCACTACCAGCCCCATCACATTTTGCCAGCGGTTGTTACGGTACTGCCCTAGCACGCTATGATTCATTGCCAGCAGCAACCCCAAACATATCAGCGGCAGCAAAATGCCATTTGCCACCTGAGCGAACCAGATCACACTAACCGGACGAATGCCAAGCGAAGACAACAGCACCCCACTTAGCAGAATAAACAACCAGGTAGCGCGAAATACCGGCTGGCGTACGTTAAGCGGTTTACCCAAAATACCTGCCAGGGCATAAGCGGCGGCCAAAGGTGCAGTGATAGCCGACGATAACCCGGCCGCCAGCAACCCCAGCGCCAGGCACCAGGTTGCCGCACTGCCAAACAGCGGCGTTAGTGCCTGCGCCAGTTGCGTGACGTTTTCCAGTTGCTGCTCACTGCCAAAAAAAGCCGCTGCTGCCGTAGACACAATAGCGATGGAAATTAATCCGCCCAAGGGTATCGCCACCTTGATGTCTTGCCTTGCTTCG
>JBFKFH010000270.1:0-3930 GCA_041618685.1 Rheinheimera sp. | reverse complement strand
TAGCCCCAGGCTGCCAGCCAGTGGCAGGCCACCAAACTGGTCAATGCTGACATGTACCCAGCTGATGCCAACACCAAACCAGCCTACGCCGTAACTGAAGCCATACCATGCCGCTTGCTTAGCTGATGCAGCCCGGTGCAGCAAAAATACCAGCAGGGCCAGTGTCAGCAGCGGCAGCCACCACAGTGTAAACGGCGCAAATGCCAAGGTGGTTAGCCCGCCGGCCAGCATCAGCAGCAACAACGGAAACAGAGGGGTAAGCTTAGCGACTGCGTTGGCCAAGATGGTTAGTTATCCTCAGACTCGGCGGGTTCTTTCGCGCGGATCACCTGCAACTGTACTAAACGCCGGCTGTTAGATTTACTCACTTTAAATGTTAACCCCTGCAGTTCGATACTTTCACCCTTGGTTGGCATATGACCAAACGCGTGCAGCACGATACCGCCAATAGTGTCAGCATCTTCTTCATCAAAGTGGGTATTGAACGACTCGTTAAATTCATCCAGCGGGGTCAGCGCACTAACCTGAAACACCCGTGAGGCCATTTTTTTGATGTCGTTTTCTTCTTCATCGTCGTGCTCATCTTCAATTTCGCCGACAATTTGTTCGAGAATATCTTCAATTGTTACCAGGCCAGATACACCGCCGTACTCATCAACTACGACGGCCATATGATAACGCTTCTGCCGGAACTCTTTTAACAGGGCGTCTACGCGCTTGCTTTCCGGGATGATAACCGCAGGCCGCAACAGGTCACGCAAGTGCCAGTCGGTCACATTGGGATCGAGTGCGAACTGCAAAAGGTCTTTAACCAGCAGTATGCCTTCGATATGGTCTTTGTCTTCATTGACTACCGGATAACGGCTGTGGTTGTTTTCCATCAGTATCGGCAGCAAATCTGCTACTGAGTCATCAATGTCGATAGTCGCCATCTGTGAACGTGGCACCATAATATCGCGGGCCCGCATGCTGGATACTTCCAACACACCCTGCAACATACTTTTGGTATCGGCATCGATCAGACTGCGTATTTCGGCTTCTGTGATGATGTCTTGTAAATCTGAAATATCTTGTGGTTCTGCAGTAAAGATACTGGCTATCCGCTCCAACCAGGACTTACTGGCAGAACCGCGACTAGAGTGGGGATTGTCGTCACTCATGGGTGAGCTGTTACTCCAAAAAACAAAAAAAACCTATTCGTCATCCAACAAATAGGGGTTAGTAAAGCCAAGTTGCTGCAAGATGGTTACTTCTTCGGCTTCCATTTGCTCGGCGTCGTCGTCATTTATATGGTCAAACCCCAACAAATGCAAGCTTCCGTGTACCACCATATGCGCCCAATGTGCATGCAGGCTTTTACCCTGCTCGGCAGCTTCGGCTGCAACCACCGGCGCACATATTACTAAATCACCGAGCAAGGGTAACTCAACGCCGGGTGGGCACTGAAAAGGAAAGCTCAGTACATTAGTTGGTTTGTCTTTGCCACGGTAGTCCAGATTCAGTTGCTGACTTTCGCCGGCATCAACAATACGAATGGTTACTTCTGCTTCAGCCTGAAAAGGCAACACGGCCGCCTCCAGCCAGTGTTGTAACTGGGCTTCAGATGGCAACTCAGTACTGGCAGACGCCAGTTGCAAATCAAGTGTAATGGCCATTATTCACCCTTGGCCGCTGTGCTGGCAGCCAGTTTCGCCGCCTCGTGAGCTTCATACGCCATCACAATACGCTGCACTATCGGGTGGCGCACAACGTCTTTGGCAGTAAAATGGTTAAAGCTGATTTCGGTCACGTCGCTTAAAACATCAATTGCATGCTTTAAGCCAGAGTATTGCCCACGTGGTAAGTCGACCTGGGTAATATCGCCGGTGATAACGGCTTTTGAGCTAAAGCCAATCCGGGTCAGGAACATTTTCATCTGCTCGACTGTGGTGTTTTGGCTTTCATCCAGAATGATAAAAGCATCATTCAGGGTGCGACCGCGCATGTAGGCTAGCGGGGCAATTTCAATAATGCCGCGTTCAAGGTATTTTTCTACTTTCTCAAACCCAAGCATTTCAAATAATGCGTCATATAAGGGGCGTAAATAGGGGTCAACTTTTTGTGCCAAATCGCCAGGTAAGAAACCGAGCTTTTCGCCAGCCTCTACCGCCGGACGGGTTAAAATAATGCGCCGTACCATATTGCGTTCCAGCGCATCAACCGCACAGGCGACAGCCAGATAAGTTTTGCCGGTACCAGCCGGGCCAATACCAAAGCAGACATCGTGGCCCAATACATTTGCAACATAAGCTGCCTGATTCGGATTGCGCGGTTTTACCAGACCTTTTTTGGTTTTCAGACTGAAATCCCGGTTATCCACATCCTGCTGCTGGTATTGAATATCGTAATTCTGGCTGATCAGCATATGCACCTGCTCTGGCGTCATAGTGGCTGCCGGTGCATGGGTGGCTGCATAGAGCTGCTGCAGAACATCCAGCGCGGCGGCAACATTGTCAGCCGGCCCTGCAACTTTCAGTTGGTTATCACGATGGCTGATATCGACCAGCAGACGTCGCTCAATGTGCTTGAGGTTATCGTCAAACGGGCCGCATAACAGGGTTAAGCGGCGATTGTCAGCGTCTTCCAGCGTTAAATCTGCAGTATGTAAAGGTGTAGTCAAATGCCTGCCTCAGTGCAAAAGGGGGCAATAATGCCCCCGGATAAATTACGGTGTGAAGGTGGTTACGCCTAACGCATTCGCTGTCGGCTCTGCTTTTTGCCTTGCCAGAATTTGCTGTGGCGCAATTTCCCGGCGCAGCCCCATATCGGCTTCGGTACGAATCAGCTCGCCGCGCAATGAGTTGCTGAATACATCAGTTATCTTCACGTCAACAAACTGGCCAATCATTTCAGGCGAGCCTTCGAAGTTAACCACACGATTATTCTCTGTGCGGCCGGTCAGCTCCATGATGTTTTTCTTCGACGGGCCTTCGACCAGAATACGCTGCTCAGTGCCAAGCATGCCACGGGCTATGCGCAGGGCTTGCTGGTTGATGCGATCTTGCAGAATATACAGCCGCTGCTTTTTCGCATCTTCACTAACGTCGTCAGGTAAGTCGGCTGCTGGCGTGCCAGGGCGCGCGCTGTAGATAAAGCTGAAGCTCATATCAAAGTCAATTGCCTGTATCAGGTCCATAGTGGCCTGGAAATCGGCATCATCTTCACCGGGGAAACCAATGATAAAGTCAGACGACATACTTAAATTGGGCCGGATCCGCTTTAACTTGCGAATTTGCGCTTTATATTCCAGCGCTGTATGGCCGCGTTTCATCAGGTTTAAAATGCGGTCAGAGCCAGATTGCACCGGCAAATGCAGGTGATCAACCAGCTCAGGGATATCGCGATACACTTCGATAATGTCGTCGGTAAACTCTACCGGGTGCGAGGTGGTATAGCGAATACGGTCAATGCCATCGATGGCCGCTACCAAACGCAGCAGTTCAGAGAAATGACAGATAGTGCCGTCAAACTTATCACCGCGGTAAGCATTAACATTCTGCCCCAGCAGGTTAACTTCACGCACACCTTGCGCGGCTAACTGGGCAATTTCAAACAATACGTCATCCAGTGGCCGGCTAACTTCTTCGCCGCGGGTGTAAGGCACCACGCAGAAAGTACAGTATTTCGAGCAGCCTTCCATAATGGAAACAAACGCCGTCGGGCCTTCCGCTTTAGGCTCGGGCAGTCGGTCAAATTTTTCAATTTCCGGAAAGGATACATCCACTACCGGTGACTTGGAGCCTTGTACGGCGTTAATCATTTCTGGCAGACGATGCAGGGTTTGCGGACCGAACACGATATCGACATAGGGAGCGCGCTCACGGATAGCCGCACCTTCCTGCGATGCGACACAGCCACCAACACCGATAACCAGATCAGGATTCTTTTCCT
>JBFKFH010000269.1:0-3953 GCA_041618685.1 Rheinheimera sp. | reverse complement strand
GGTTGTGCCACCGTGGCTCACGCTCAGTTCGGCACCATCAAAGTCTTTGCGCATTATGATATTAACTACGCCGGCAACAGCGTCAGAACCATATACTGCCGATGCGCCGTCTTTTAGGATTTCAATGCGTTCAATTGCCGCAACCGGAATAGAGTTAATGTCGACGAACGAATTGGCAATATTTTCCGCAAACGCACTTACTGCAACACGGCGTCCATTGATCAACACCAATGTCGCGTCTGAACCAAAACCACGTAAGCTGATAGCCGCGCCGCCATTGGCGGTAGAATCCTGGTTGTTACCGCGGGTAGAGAACGTACCTGTACCGGCAACCGGTGTACGTTCAAGCAGTTGCTGTAAATTAGAGAAGCCTGATTTCGCAATGTCGTCGCGGCTAATGACATCAATCGGCGCGGCACCTTCCAGATCATTGCGCTTAATGCGTGACCCGGTAACCTCAATCCGTTCAACTGGTTTTGCGTCGGTTTGCTCAGCTTGCTGGGCAATGGCTAAGTGGCTATAGCCCATTGAACTTACTGCCAGCGCACATAGAGAGTATTTAAATGACTTATTCATAGCTGTCCTTTTTTGTTATTTGTCTTACCATCAACTACTTAATGAGCAGCTAATGTGTAGCACAAATTACAGAAAATGGCATTGATGCTCTAACTATTATTTATGATTAATTGTTAATAAACGTAACAACATACAGACAATAAAAAACCCCGCCAAGGCGGGGTTTAATGTATAGTTTCGGCTATCAGTTCTGCGCGTACTGCCGCTCCAGACTAATCGCTTTGGTTTTCAGGCTGGCCAGATTTGACTGCTCAGCACTAATCTTTTCATCATACTGTTGTGCCAGCCGATCGATTTTTTGCTGCAATGTAGCAAGCTCTTCCGCCTTGGGGAAACTGCGGCGTAGCTTGTACAGATC
Organism: Rheinheimera sp.; assembly: GCA_041618685.1. Classification (GTDB taxonomy): domain Bacteria; phylum Pseudomonadota; class Gammaproteobacteria; order Enterobacterales; family Alteromonadaceae; genus Alishewanella. The sequence goes on along the minus strand of JBFKFH010000269.1, from coordinate 3,019 downwards.
CGACTTCAGTTCATCCAGTTTTTGCTGTTTTTCCTGCTCTAGCTGGCTGATCTGAAACTCAACAAAACGTCCCTGACGTTTAATAGCATCAACCTGCTGCTTAAATTCACTGCGGGTACCAATCATCGCCGTGCCTAGCGGTCGCATATCGACCTGCTCTGCTTCATCTGCACAGGGAAACTGGCTGAACTCTACGGCACCATTATGCTCGCATTTATATACTGCAGCCTGAATTGAAAACGCACTGAAAAATAACAGGTAAGATAATTTTTTCATGATACACCCCACATATGAACAATAAATGTACAGAAACCTTGCCAACTTCGCAAGTAAACCTGTACATTTATTTTTTTACGTTCATCTGAGCGATTTCGCTCAGTCTGCCAGCGCCTTTTTCATAAAGTTTGGCCAGGCCGATGCCGCTTTATGCACCTCAACATTGTAGTACTCTGTACTAAATGGTGCAGCTGCAGCGTCCGCTTCACGAAAGCCATTAAACGCTTCGCCTTTACGCGCCAAGGTGCATGTCCACCAACCCGACGGGTACACCATCTGTGGGAACAACAGGGTTTGCAGGGCATCGAAGCCGGCATCGCGCATTGCGTGACGCATATCTGTAAGCAGCGGCATATGAATAAGCGGCGATTCGCTTTGTTGCACTAAAATACCACCGTGGCGTAATGCCTTGCGGCAGCTGTCGTAGAATGCCCGGTTAAACAAGCCTTCTCCGGGGCCGATAGGGTCGGTGGAATCAACAATAATAACATCGATAGATTCCGGCGCCGCTTCGCGCATAAATTTAATGCCGTCATCAAACTTCAGTGTCGCACGCGGGTCGTTGTTCGATTCACACAGTTCCGGAAAATATTTTTCCGCCATCCGGGTGACCTGTTCATCAATGTCAATTTGTGTCACGCTTTCTACACCGGGGTGTTTTAACACTTCACGTAGGGTACCGCAGTCTCCGCCACCGATAATGACAACATTTTTCGGCTTGGCGTGAGTAAACAGCACCGGATGACTCAGCATCTCATGGTAGAGAAAATTATCACGGCTACTTAGCATGATAACGCCGTCAATGACCATCAGATTGCCAAAGTGGGTTGTTTCAAACATTTCAATATGTTGAAACGGCGACTGTACTTCATCCAGTTTCTTCGTGATTGCCAAACCAAAGGCGCTGCCGCTGGGGGCGAAAATTTCAGTGAACCAATTGTTGTCGCCAGACATAAATGTAACCCTCAAAACAAAATAGCCGCATATTTTGCCTGCTTGTGCGGCTGAGGACAAATATTTCGACGTTTTTTGCTGCAGCTTTACGGCATTGGCTTTAAACTATGCACATATTAATTTTAAAGGAACGACAATGGCCGACTGGGGTACTGAAAAAGCACGCTCTATTTATAACGTAGCGGTGTGGAGTGAAGGATATTTTGATGTCAGTGATGATGGCGACCTGATGGCATTCCCGGATCAGGATCACAGCAAACCAGGCATCAGCTTTCCGGAGCTTACTGCGCGTTTTAAAGACGAAGGCCTGACCCTGCCGGTATTGGTTCGCTTTACCGATATCTTACAGCACCGTGTTGATACGCTGATTAAATCATTCCAGCGCGCTAAGGCTGAAAAGGACTATCAGGGCCAATACACTGCCGTTTACCCTATCAAGGTGAACCAGCAGTTCTCGGTAGTAAAACGGCTGATTAGTCACGACAGCGGCAAGGTGGGTTTAGAAGCCGGTAGTAAACCTGAGTTAATGGCGATTCTGGGCGTGACCGAACAGCCACTGCAAATTGTCTGTAACGGCTATAAAGACAGTGAGTTTCTCCGTCTGGCAACCATTGGCCAGATGATGGGCCATACCGTCTATGTAGTTGTCGAAAAGCTGTCTGAGCTGAAAACTCTGCTGCGTGAAATTGATAACTTAGGCACTGCACCACGCATTGGTATCCGCATCCGGTTGAATTCTGTTGGTAAAGGCAAATGGCAGAACACCGGCGGCGAGAAAGGCAAATTCGGTTTAACCGCCACCCAGGTGCTGCAGGCGATTGATATTCTGCGTGACGCCGGCAAGCTGGACCTGTTACAGCTAGTACATTTTCATATCGGTTCGCAAATTGCCAATATCCGCGACATCCACAATGCCATTCGCGAATGTGCCCGTCATTATGCGGAACTACGTACGCTGGGTGTGCCTATCACAACTGTCGATGTCGGCGGTGGTCTGGGTGTTGATTATGAAGGTTCAAAGTCTCGCTCTGCCTGTTCTATGAACTACACCATGTACGAATATGCCCGCAACGTGGTTAATGGTTTAAAAGAAGTGTGTGACGAGTACGACTTGCCACATCCGAATATTATTACCGAATCTGGCCGTGCGATGACAGCGCACCATGCGGTACTGGTAACCGATGCTATTGATATTGAGCGCGCACCGGGTCTGGTTAACTTGCCCGAGCCGGATGAAGACTCACCCACCGTTATTCTCGGTCTGTGGGAAGCGTACCAGAATGTGACGCCGCGTACGGCTATTGAAGCCTATCATGATGCGGTGCATTACTTTACCGATGCCCACGCCCAATATGTACACGGTTTACTGACCCTTAAAGACTGGTCACTGCTGGAGCAAATCTACTTTGCCACCATCAACCGGGTTAAGGCCAACCTGGATATGACCGCCCGCTCGCACCGTTCAATTCACGATGAATTGAATGAAAAGCTGGCAGACAAACTGTTTGTTAACTTTTCATTATTCCAATCGATGCCGGATGCCTGGGGTATCGATCAATTGTTTCCGGTTATGCCGCTGGAGCGGATGAATGAGCCGTTGGATCATCGCGCCATCATTCAGGATATTACCTGTGACTCTGATGGTCAGCTAAAAAGCTATGCTGATGGCAATGGCATAGAGCCAAGCCTGCCTCTGCCGCTGTACAAAGAAGATGAGCAGTATCTGCTGGGTATGTTTATGGTCGGCGCCTATCAGGAAATTTTAGGTGACCTGCACAATCTGTTTGGT
>JBFKFH010000268.1:0-3981 GCA_041618685.1 Rheinheimera sp. | reverse complement strand
GCGCATTCTGGGGCAAAAATCTGGTCGACTGGTAATATTATTTGAGTCATTTGGCTTTAAATATGGCATACCAAAAGATGCTGACTTTGTGTTTGATGCCCGTTTTTTGCCCAACCCGCATTGGGAACCGGATTTAAAACCTCTTACCGGGCTCGATCAACCAGTGAAAGATTACCTGGCGTCACAACCGGTGGTTGCGAAGTACATCTGGCAGATCAATAGCTTTATCAGTACCTGGTTACCACATTTGGAACGCAATAATCGTAGCTATCTGACGATCGCCATCGGTTGTACCGGTGGTCAACACCGCTCCGTCTATATTGTCGAGAGTCTTGCTGAAAGTTACTGTAGTGTGCGTGATGACATTCAGTTACGTCACCGTGAGCTAGCACGGCACCATAACAGGGTTTAACCACAATGCAGTGCAGCGAAGCCGTCACCATTGTCAACCAGCTCGGCCTGCATGCCAGAGCGGCGAGTAAACTGGCACAACTGTGTCAACAATTTGAGTCGCGAATAGAACTGGTGCAGGAAGACAAAAAAGCCGACGCCAGTAGCGTGCTGGCACTACTAATGCTTGCCAGCAGCAAAGGTAAAACCTTACAGGTATGTACTGACGGAGAAGACGCCCAGCAGGCGTTAATCGCAGTAGTCGATCTGATCAAAAACGGCTTTGATGAAAGTTAAACACAACTAGCGAGAGTGCTTTTTATCATTACCCTGCTGTACTGAAGGTTCGATGTTATCCATACCACTGGTTTTCTCAATCGCCGGTAATTTATGATGCAAGGCGGCTTTAATCAGCATATGCGCGCTGATTGGCGCAGTGATCAACAGAAAGACGGTGATCAGGAGTTCATGTACACTCACTTCTCCGGTCAGGCTAAAGAAGAAAATCGAGCCAACTAAAATCCCCCCCATCCCCAGTGTAGTTGCCTTGGTCGGGCCATGTAGCCGCATAAAGAAATCCGGCATTCGTGTCAGGCCAATAGAACCAATTAACACAAAGCTGCCACCAAGCAGCAGAAAAAAAGCGACCGCCCATTCCATCCAATGTTGCATTAGCTTCTCCTACTCAATAATATCGCCGCGTAACAAGAACTTGCATACTGCTACCGTACTAACAAATCCCAACATTGCTATTAATAGCGCAGCTTCAAAATACAGCGGCGAGCCCATAAGCAAGCCATACAGAATGATTAACGCTATGCTGTTTATATACATAGTGTCCAATGCCAGGATCCGGTCTGGCAGACTCGGGCCCCGTAGTAGTCGCCACAAATTTAGTAATAATGCGCTACTTATCATGACAAAAACCAGCATAATTACATTATTCAGCATTGGAAAATATCCTTCAGTGGTATCTCATAGCGCTGCTTAATTGAGGCTATTAACTCAGCTTCATCTGTCATATGCAACACATGAATTAACAGCCAGCGCTGCGGCAACGGCTCGCCTGGTAACAACTGCTCGGTACTGGGATAAACTTCCGCACTGACGGTGCCGGGCGTCATCGACACGGTGCTGGCTAATATTGTTATCGGCAGTTCATGTTGCAAGTCTAACGGCACCCGGACGAAAGCCGGTCTCAGGCGCCGTTTTGGTCCTAAAATCAACACTACCACCTGCGCATTGGCAGTAACGATGTCTGCCAGTACCCGTAAAATGTAACGCAATGCCAACAAAGGCCGTTCTATTAAAGGCTGGGGATCACGAAAACGCAACGTTAGTAGCGGTATCACGACAGCCAGAACGACACCAAAAAACAGATGCACCGCTTCGATACTCTGGTTTAATAATAACCAGACGAAAAAAAGCAACAGGCTGCGATACGGCGTCGGTAACCAGCGATATTTAGGATTAAACCTCATGGCGTTCCCCCCTGGGAAACTGATGAACCAAGAATGGTGTTGATGGTGGTACCGGTTTCATATAGCTGCGTCGCAGCCTGTTGAGTCAACTCGGTGAAAGGACCACCAAATAATACCAGTAGCGGGCTGGCTAGCAGTAGCCAGCAAACCGCAAATACTTGTAGCGGAGCGGCTTTTTCACTGCCAGAATCCGGCCCGCTGATACGCCAGAATAACGTACTGCCGGCGCGGGATAAACCAACCAACACCAATACACTACATACCATAAATACCGGCCATACTAACAGCTGCTTGCCAGGTATTGTCACTGCTTGCAACAGCATTAACTTGCCGACGAAGCCAGACAGCGGTGGTAAACCGGCCACTGTTATCGCTGCCAACATAAACATGACACCCAGCATAATGGGTTGCTTTACCTTGCGCCCGGACACCAATCTATCTGCAGCCTTACCCCGTTGATTAGCAATCATATCAGCGATTAGGAATAGTGCTGCTGTAATCAGCGTGGAATGCACGGTGTAGTAAAGTGCTGCAGCCGCGGATAATTCTGTGCGAATGGCAACCATGGTGACCAAGGTGCCAACCGAGACCAGCACCAGATTCGCGACCAACTTACGAAAATCATGGCTGGCAATTACACCAATTGCTCCCAATGCCACCGTCGCCAACCCTGCCGCCAACAACCATTCACTTTCAATACTGGACAACACGCCGGCACGCTCACCAAATATAGTGATATACACCCGCAATAGCGCATAGACACCAATTTTTGTCATTACCGCAAACAATGCAGCTACCGGCGCGGATACAGACGCGTAAGTTGCCGGAAGCCAGAATTGCAATGGAAGCACTGCCGCTTTAAGTGCAAACACAATCATCAGCATCAGGCCGCCGGATTTCACCAACATAACGTCTTCCGCCGGTAACAAGGCAACCTTCTGCGCCATGTCAGCAATATTCAGCGTACCTAGGGTGCCGTAGAGCACTGCCAACGCAAATAAGAAAATCGCCGAGCCGGTCAGGTTAAGCACAACATAATGCACGGCTGCCTTCGTCTTATTTTTACCGCCAGCATGTATTAACAACGCATACGATGCTATCAACAGCACTTCAAAAAATACAAACAGGTTAAATAGATCGCCGGTCAGAAAAGCACCGTTAATCCCCATCACCTGAAATTGAAACAACGGATGAAAAAACGAGCCCTTCTCGTCTTCACCGGCACTGCCGTAACAAATTGCTCCCAGCGCCAGAAAGGAGGTTAAACAGACCAATACAACCGACAATGTATCGGCGACCAAAATAATGCCAAACGGCGCCTGCCAGTTACCGATGGCATAATGTATTAAACCGTTTTGCAACACTTGCTGCAGTAACATGGCTACTAATATTAACTGGATAGCACTGGAAGCCATGCTTACCCAACGCCGACGTTGTGGTGAGAAATGCACCGGCGGCAACATAATGATTAATGCAGTGAGCATCGGTAGCACTATAGGTGCCATAATTAAATGCCACATCAACGCGTCTCCCTTTTTACTGCTTCTGAGTCGGGTAATTTACCGTCAACGTGATCGTTGCCTAAGTCGGCACGGGCGCGAATGGCCAGAATTACCAGAAACGCCGTCATTGCAAAACCAATCACAATAGCTGTCAACACCAACGCTTGTGGCAACGGATCAGCGTAGTGCTCTGTGGTGCCCAGCACGGCGGCGCCGCGCAGCGTTAACCGGCCAGAGGCAAAGATAAACAGATTCACCGCATAAGACAGCATCGTTAACCCCAGCATTACCGGAAATGTGCGGCCGCGCAACATCAGGAAAATGCCACAGGAAGTAAGAAAGCCAATACAGCAGGCAAACAACGTTTCCATCAGATCGTTTCCTTATGTACAGGCCGGTGTGTAGTGGTCATTTTGCCCAGACTGGCCAAGATAAGCAGCGTCGATCCTACGACAGTAACATACACGCCAAGATCGAATGCGATAGCGCTGGCTAACTCAATTTTCCCCAGCAGCGGTATCGAGAAGTAATCAAACCAGGATGTCAGGAAAGGCCGGTTAAACAACCAACTGCCGGCACCCGTCACCAGCGCAATCAGTAAACCTATC
>JBFKFH010000267.1:0-3986 GCA_041618685.1 Rheinheimera sp. | reverse complement strand
GCCTGCTACAGGCTCGGAGAGCAATGGCAATTCAGTGGTAACCAATAAAGCCACCGCCCAAAAGCGCGCCTTTGGCTCAGACTTAGTGCAGCCGGTGTTTGCGGTACTCGACCCGGTATACACCTTCTCGCTACCAGTAAAACAAGTGGGTAACGGTGTTGTGGATGCTTTTGTCCATGTGATAGAGCAATATCTTACCTACCCGGTGAATGCGCCGCTGCAAGACCGTTTTGCTGAAGGCATATTGCAAACGTTGATTGCGGAAGGCCCCAAAGCACTGGCAACACCGCAGGATTACGACGTGCGCGCCAATGTCATGTGGTCTGCGACCATGGCGCTGAATGGTTTAATTGGTAAGGGCGTGCCGCAGGATTGGGCCACACATATGATTGGCCACGAACTGACCGCTCTATTTGGCCTGGACCACGCGCAAACGCTGGCCATTGTCTTGCCAACCCTGATGTATGTGCAGCGTGAGCAAAAACGTCAGAAACTGTTGCAGTTAGGCCGTCGTGTGTTTGATATTGGCAGCGGCAGCGATGATGAAGTCATCGACAAAACCATTAAAGCCACACAGGACTTTTTCGAGCATATGGGCGTGAAAACCCGCTTGTCGGACTACAACCTGACCGCAACAGATATTGATAAACTCGTCGCCAACCTCGAGCTTAACGGTATGACCGCATTAGGCGAGCATGGCGATATTGATTTAGCCAAGGCGCGGCAAATTTTAACCTTAGCGTTGTAACACTAACCCTCCCCCCACCAACGGCACAGCCGCGGGTGGGGGTAAGCGATAACCCGTCCCGCAAACTCTTAACTGAACTCATCGACCCGGTATCAGCTTGTGCTGCGGTCAGCCGTGCTGAACGTGAGCGGCTAGCTGACAATTACAGTGATGTAGCTACCTTATTTATCTTATTGTTGCGCATAATAAAAATTAGTTTAACTGCAAAAATTTTGGCGTATAGTACTGGATCTATAGCTACTCTGAGCATGTTAGTTATCCAGCTTGTTCATCGCAGGAACCCCCTATGAAAAATAATCAACCGGTCACACAAAGAGAATATACCTTTTCGCAGTCAGAGCGGCTGATATCGGGTACTGACGCTAAAGGCAACATAACCTACTGCAATTCGGCGTTTATTGAAGTCAGCGGTTTTACCAAAGACGAGCTGATTGGCAAGCCGCACAATATGATCCGCCACCCCGATATGCCTGCTGCGGTATTTAAAGAGATGTGGCAAACCATTGCGGCAGGCCATGTCTGGATGGGCCTGGTAAAAAACCGTCGTAAAAATGGTGATTATTATTGGGTAAGCGCTTTTGTTACACCGGTGTTTGAAGCCAACAAAGTTGTCGGCTATGAATCGGTGCGGGTAGCGCCTTTGGCCGAAGAAAAGGTCCGCGCCGAAGCGGCCTATGCCCGTTTGCGCCAGGGTAAATCAAATTTAACGCTGTTATCGCGCACTATGCATGCGCTGCAGTCACTGTCGCCAGTGCTGGTACCCGGCATTATCGGTTCAGGCCTGGTGTATGCTATGTATGGCGCCATGCCTGGCGCCATTGCGCTGGGCGCCGCTGCAGTATCTGCACTGTGGCTGGCCTATCAGCAAAAAACACAGTTTTTAGATATTATCAGCATCAGCCCTGAGTCATATGCCAATGCCATAGTGGCAGAAAGCTATTTTAATGATACCGGCAGCAAAGCGCAGGTTAAATTAGCGCTGGCATGTGAAATAGCCCGCAGCCGCACCGCGCTGACCCGCATTGCAGATGCTGCTTCTGTGCTGGATGCTATCGTGCAGACCACCCAGCAGGAATCTGCATCTACCTCGGCTGCTGTAGAACAACAAAGCCACGCGACGCAGCAAATCGCCTCAGCCATTACCCAGATGTCTGCAGCCATTCAGGAAGTGGCCGGTAATGTGCAAACAAATGCCGCCAGCGCCCGTGATGCGCTGGGCAGTGTTGATAGTGGTGCAGCGCTGGCAAATGACGCCAAAACTGCTATTGATGCATTAAGTAACTCAGTGGCCAGTATTGCCGCGACGGTACGCGAGCTGGCGGAGTCGACCAACGAGATTGGGCAGGCAGCTAACTTAATTTCTACTATCGCCGACCAAACCAATTTACTGGCGCTCAATGCCGCGATTGAAGCGGCACGTGCCGGTGAGCAAGGCCGGGGCTTTAGCGTGGTTGCCGATGAGGTACGTTCATTGGCGTCTAAAACGCGTGAATCAACGGATAAAATTCATAAAATTGTCGATGTGTTAACCACCAGAGCCTTGAGCGCAGTCGGCGTGTCAGAGCAGGGTGAAAAAGCCGCCCAGCACGGTGTTGAAACGGTGGAAAACACCCGCAGTGCGTTAAATAACATTCGCGACTCGGTAAGAACCATTACCGAGCTAACCCAGCATATGTCGGCGGCGGTAGAGCAGCAAAGTACCGTGGCTGAGCATATCAATCAGCAAATCGTCGAAATTGCTGATTCAACGTCGCTGACGCAAAACTCGGCTAATGCCGCCCTGGGGGCTAGTAAGCAGCTGGCGAATACGGTGGTAAATGTGCGGTCTATCATTAACCGGTTCTCATTAAACCGGCGGTGAAACCCACGTTAGGCTAGCCTGTGATCCGTTGTTGTCATGGGCTGGTTTGCCTTATACCTTGGCAGCTCTATGCCAGGGTTTGGTATTAACATTTGCCTGGCGGGCGATCAGACACTACGTTTACGTCATTGAATAATTGTAAGTGAGAAGGCCGGTGTTTTTCAGACAGGCGTTATTACCCATTTCATCATTGTTTATCTCTATTGCCTTTCTGGCTACCGGCTACGGTATGCTAATGACCTATATCGGCCTGTATTTAAAGCAGGCGGGTCTGTCAGAGATGGCAATCGGTGTGATTAACTCGGCATTTTTTCTCGGCGCCTTACTGGCCGCCGTGTTTAGCCAGAAGCTAATTGTATCGGTTGGGCATGCCCGCAGCTTCTCGGCGTTTTCTGCCGTTATGGTAATGGCTTTTCTCGGCCACACATTATATTACCACCCCTGGTTCTGGGCCGGTTTACGGTTATTATCCGGCTTTGCCTTTTATGCGCTGTTAATTGTGCTGGAAAGCTGGCTGAATGAAAAAAGCAGCTCGGCTGATCGCGGCCGCGTGCTGGCGGTATACACGGTGGTATTTTTTATGGCCACCGCGCTAGGTCAGCTGATTTTAGGCCTGGACGTCGAATCTTACATGGTGTTTGTACTGGGGTCGGTGTTGGTGCTGGCGTCACTGTTTTTAGTGGCCATTACCCGTATCAGCCAACCGGTATTAAAACCGTTTGAACGCTACAGCTTACCCAAGTTATTACATATTGCACCGCTGGCGCTGGTAGGCAGCAGCATTGGTGGCTTTTTTGTAGGTGGCTTTTACACCATGGTGCCGGTAATGGTGCTTAATACTTATCAACAGCAATCGGTTGTGGCATCGTTTATGGCCATTTCTATCTTAGGTGGCCTGCTGGCGCAATGGCCGGTTGGCAGCTTGTCAGATCGCTACGGCCGGCGTAAGTTACTGGCCTGGGCCGGTTTATTCAGTTTTGTCATTTGCCTGTTGCTCGCCCTGATGGCCAGTGAGGTTTGGTTATTTTATCTGCTGGGCTTTTTACTTGGCACCAGCCTGTTTAGTATTTATCCGCTTAGTGTCGCCCGGGCGAATGACAGGTTAGATCACGGTAAAGACTTAGTAGAAATCAGCCGAAGTTTGCTGTTTGCCTATGGTATAGGGTCATTTTTAGCTCCGTTAATACTGGGTGCGGTATTAGGTATATCATCGGCTTGGTTTTTTACTGTACTGGCACTGGCGGCACTGCTATTGGGCGGCTATGCGTTAACCGCTGAGCGAATAGCCAATGATCAGTTAAGTGTGTTTGTTGCGGTGCCTGCTGCGTCAGGCGCGTCTCTGGCCCAAATGGACCCACGTCAGGATGAAGAATGGGT
>JBFKFH010000266.1:0-3993 GCA_041618685.1 Rheinheimera sp. | reverse complement strand
TGAGCCGCACGGTGGCAGGCTCAACCACGATCGGCGTATCCGGCTCAGTACCAACCAGCAAGCCGCTGAGCCAAACACTATGTCGAGCAGGCGGCGGCGCCTTATCTGCCGCAGCGTGTACCATTAACTTTTCTGACAGTGGCCTGGTCTTCAGTGTGGCTGATGCTATCGCCAATCAGACTGAACAGAACATTCAGCTTAGTGCTGTGCGCAAAGATAACGCCAGCCAGCAATGTGTTCCGGCGTTTGCTAATGTCAGCCGGAATATCGCATTTTGGAGCGACTACATTACACCGGGTCCGGCCGGACGGGTTGCCAGTTTGCCGGTGACAGTAAACGCTGTTAATGCCGGTACAGCGGAAGCATCAGCGGTCAGCCAGTCGCTGAGTTTTAATGCGCAGGGCCAGGCGCGGATCTCAGTAAACTATGCCGACGCCGGCCAGGTACAGCTTAATGCGCGCTATACCGGTTCGGCGGCTAATAATGACAGTGGGCTGGTGATGCGAGGGGCCGATCAATTCGTCCGCCGGCCATTGGGGTTATGTATCAGAACTGATGGCGAGTGCACGGCGGCCGACAGCAGCTGCAGCAAGTTTGCTGTTGCCGGTCAGCCCTTTGCACTGCGCATTACCGCGCACCGTTTTGAATCAGGCAGTGCAGACCTGTGTGCCAATCCGGTTACGCCCAGTTTTAGCCAGAATGCGATTGCACTTAGTCATAGTTTGCTGGCGCCCAGCCCCGGCGTTACCGGCACCATTGCTCTTACCAGCTATTCGCATCAGGCCCGAGCAAACAGTGAAAATACCGTACAGCAAACCGTGTCTGAGGTCGGCGTATTTCGCTTTGCCACTGCGGCATTGCAATACCTTGGCATGGCAGATGTGATCCCGCCGGCGCAGAGTAAGCCTACCGGCCGCTTTATTCCCGACCGTTTCAGCCTGACATCCGGTGCGGCAATCGCCGCCTGCGACAGCTTTAGCTACTTTGAGCAGCCCAATATCAGTACCGCTTTTACCCTCAGAGCGCTCAACAGTCTGGGCCAGGTAACGCAAAACTATAGCGCTGATTTCGCCCGGCTGAATGTCAGTCTGTGGACCGATACCTCTGCTACCCAGGGCATGCGCTACAGTGCGCCACAGTTAACCAATGGCGCCAGCCTCAAAGCCGGCACTATCGGTACCAGCGGCAGCTGGACCGCGGGCGAAGCAAGCCTGCTGGCTTATCATTACGCCAGCCGGCCTACCAGCCCGGCCGCACCACTGGCCCTGAATGTGTATGCCACGCCGGTAGACAGTGATGGTGTCAGCATTAGCGCGCCAGCGCTGCTAAACAGCAGCCCGACAGAATTGCGCTACGGCCGTCTGGTACTGCAAAATGCTGCCGGACCAGAAGAAGAGCCCCTACCGCTGGCGTTTAGCAGTGAATATTGGAATGGTGAGCGCTTCTTACGCAATACGGCAGATAATTGTACGGTTATTGGTAATAGTGCCGCCTTGCTAACTACATTGCAGGGAGCGCCCGCACTTAGTCTGGGCGGTACCGGTGGTATCATGCAGCAAGGCCACTTTCCAGCTGCCAGTCTCTGGTTACAGCCGGCCGGTCGTACCGGTAACTGGCTGATTCAATATCAGGCTGAGCCCTGGTTACAGTACTACTGGCGTGGTGCAACGGTCGATAACCAACAGCATCCGTCAGCTGAAGTCATGTTTGGCCGGTTTCGGGGTAACCCACGGCAGATTTCCTGGCGTGAACTTTTTCAGTGACGGTTCAGTTTTAGCCGTTATGCTGCGGCGCATTTTTTGCTGTAGCAGATAAATGCCAGTGCAATTTAGTTTAATTGCATAAAAATGTAAGATAAAGCTATTCACTGGGCGGGGACTTACTTAGAATAACCCCAGCTATGTTTACCACCACTGCCAAGCTGTGGCGCCGCAGTGCTGAGTGATGTCTGGTTACTCAGGTTTATAAGGATCCGGTTCTTTCATGTTTAATAAATTGCGTGGCCTTTTTTCAAACGACTTATCTATTGATCTGGGTACAGCCAACACTCTGATTTACGTTAAAGATCAGGGCATAGTGCTGAATGAACCCTCTGTAGTGGCAATACGGCAAGAGCGCGCCGGTGGCCCGAAAAGTGTTGCGGCGGTTGGCCATGCAGCCAAACGTATGTTGGGGCGAACGCCCGGTAACATTAAAGCCATCCGGCCGATGAAAGACGGCGTTATCGCCGATTTCTATGTGACCGAAAAAATGCTGCAGCACTTTATCCGCCAGGCGCACAGCAACAGCTTTTTGCGGCCCAGTCCGCGTGTGTTGGTGTGCGTGCCTTGCGGTTCGACCCAGGTTGAACGTCGCGCAATCCGCGAGTCGGCGCAAGGCGCTGGCGCCCGTGAAGTGTATTTAATTGATGAACCAATGGCAGCAGCCATTGGTGCTGGCTTGCCGGTATCAGAAGCGACCGGTTCTATGGTTGTCGATATCGGTGGTGGTACCACAGAAGTTGCCATTATCTCGTTGAACGGTGTGGTGTACTCATCATCAGTTCGCATTGGCGGTGATAAGTTTGACGACGCCATCGTGAACTATATTCGTCGCAACTACGGTATCCTGATTGGTGAAGCGACCGCAGAGCGCATTAAAACGGAAATCGGCTCTGCCTACCCCAGCGATGATGTACTGGAGATTGAAGTACGCGGCCGCAATCTGGCAGAAGGTGTGCCACGCAGCTTTACCATGACCAGCAATGAAATTCTTGAGGCATTGCAAGAGCCGCTGGCCGGTATTGTCAGCGCGGTTATGGTGGCGCTGGAACAATCACCACCTGAGCTGGCGTCAGACATCTCTGAACGCGGCATGGTACTGACCGGTGGTGGCGCACTATTACGTGATTTGGATCGCTTGCTGATGGAAGAAACCGGCATTCCGGTAGTTGTTGCCGATGATCCGTTAACCTGTGTCGCCCGTGGTGGCGGTAAAGCCCTGGAAATGATTGATATGCACGGCGGTGATGTGTTCAGTTATGATTAACTGAACAGACCGGCAGTGTTTGCACTTGTATGAACCAGATTTATAGTCGCGGCCCGTCATTGCCACTGCGGTTGTTTTTAGCCGTAGTGTGCAGTGCTGGCCTGATGTTTCTGGACCGTTATACTGATAGCTCCACCCAACTTCGCAGTTACCTGACTGCTGCAGCCAGCCCGCTGTTTTATGTTGCCAGCCTGCCAGAAACGCTGTTTTCCGGCGCCTCAGAACAATTTATGTCGCAACAGGCCGTGCTGGAAGAAAATGCCCGCTTAAAAGAAACCCTGCTGCAGCAAAGTGCTCAATTGCAACTATTACGTTTCTTACAACAGGAAAACGACAAGTTACGCGCCTTGCTCGGTTCATCGGCGGTTATTGCCGAAGAGCGGGTGGTGGCAGAAGTGCTGGCAGTATACAGCCATCCGTTCAGCCATCAGGTAGTGTTGAATAAGGGCAGCAACGATGGTGTAACTGAGCAGCAACCGGTAATTGATGATCAAGGCGTGGTTGGCCAGGTCGTTAGTGTCGGGCCAAACAGCAGCCGGGCGTTACTGATTTCTGACAATACACATGCGCTGGCGGTACGGGCAGAACGCACCGGGGTTAGGGCAATTGTTGAAGGATTGGGCCAGTGGGATGTGCTCAGAGTGATGCATTTGCCCCACAGCACCGACATCCGCGAAGGCGATCGTTTGTTAACATCGGGGCTGGATGGCCGTTTTCCCGAAGGTTATCCGGTGGCGCGCGTGGTTCGGATCAGCCAGGATGCCAGCCAGCCCTTTATGCTGGTATACGCCGAACCCTTTGCTCAGCTAGACCGTATCCGTCATGTATTGCTGTTATCCGGTCGGGCGGATAGCACGGCCATCGACCCGCCAGAGCAGGAGCAACCCTGATGCGTAAGCCGCAGCGTTTAGGCCTGATTTATCTGTCATTGTTTGTCGCGTTACTACTGACAGTAATGCCGATGCC
>JBFKFH010000265.1:0-3995 GCA_041618685.1 Rheinheimera sp. | reverse complement strand
GCTGGATCAGTCAACAATTGCTGTATTTTTGCGCCTACAATCGGTGCCTGATAAAAGCGGGATAATAAATTAGACGGATAGGCAATTTGCCCGCTACGCGCTAACCATTGCATCATCAGGGTTGAGCCAGAACGTAAGGGCCCAACGACAAAAATCAGTGGATACGTTGTGGTCACTTCCGCCAGCAACTTTTCTTCTGCTGGTATCAATGCGGTATTTAGCTCATGCAGCAAGGTTTCCAGTGCTGTATTGCGTTTAAAGCGTTCAGCGCGGGAAATATCGTCCGACGTCATAATTCACCTGCATCCAATAACTTACCCATGTTCAACATCCGGCATACTTCAGCGGCCGAGTTGAACATTAACACATCAATGATCGATAAAGACGCAACAAAACCCGGTTTAAACTGGCGGTAACTCTCTATACCCGGTTGCAAAAACCTCAGTTTAATACCGTGTTGCGCGAACGCATCGGCCTGATATAGTGCGGCACCGCCCAGCGGGTTGATATACTCTGTCGCATTAACCGCCTGACATAAGCCAATAATTTTCTGTTGCGCTTTTAAATGGCTCGTGTTGAATTCCGATGAAAATACACTATCGAATGCACGGTGAAGATAATCAAATATGCCGCATACAGTCTGGCGCGCAAAGCAGGCAATATTTTTGTCCGCAGCCAGACACAGACGTTCAATAACAGGATACACCGCGGAAAAATACGGCGCACGGCTATAGCTGCCACGCAGCATTTTTAAAAAGTGACTAAAATCATCCAATAAAACGTGCTGATTGATCAACCTGTTCTGACTGACATTCGCAATGGCCAGACTGAAGCGGCACGGCTTATCAAGCTGCAGAATATTATTACGATTGATAAAGCCTTTTTTAATGTAGTTAACGTCATCCAGAAAAATAAATTTATCAACCGCAGCCGCCAGTTGGAAATACCCAAGGTACGGAAACACATAGGGTTGCATAATCGCAAGCTTCATAATGCATCCAATAGCAAGGAAACAATCTGCTTTTGCGCCGATTTAGCCAAACCGGGGAATAATGGTAAGCACAGTGCGCGGCTGGCGATATTGCGTGAAACCGGACAGTACTGCGCGTGGTTGCTATAACGCAATGTATCTAATGAAGGGTAAAAATATCGCCGGGCCTGGATGTCGGCCTGTTCGAACTTGGCTTTTACACGCAATAATTGCGTTTCATCCTGCAGCAAAACCGGAAAATAAGCATGGTTCTCCGTTGCCAGCGGATGCCGCTGCGGTAACTGCACTGCGTTTTTTAATGATGATGTGTAAAACTGACAAATCTCCGCCCGTTGCTGCATAATGTCGGCTATTTCATCTAAAACCGCTAAACCCATAGCGGCATGAAACTCACTCATTTTGGCGTTAATACCCACATTATGCAGATCACCGGGCCGGCGATAGCCAAAGTTTATATACTGATTCGCCAATGCCAGGTCTTCTGCCCGCTGAAAAATGATGCCGCCACCTTCCACGCTGTGAAACAGCTTGGTGGCATGTAAGCTAAGTGTGGTCGCGTCACCATAGTTAAGCAGACTTTTACCATCAAGCTTAACACCAAAGGCGTGTGCACCGTCGTATATGGTTTTTACATTGTGTTGTCGGGCCAACTGCTCAATTGCGACAACATCGCACGCATTGCCATACACATGCACCGGTACTATTGCTCTTACCTGCGGTTGCATAGCTGCCGCAATAGCGGTGGGCGAGATACAAAACGACGCGTCATCAATGTCGGCAAACCGTGGCTCAATGCCTTCCCAACTTAACGAATTGCTGGTAGCAGCAAAGCTGAATGGTGTAGTTATCGCTTGACTGCCTGTGGCTTTAACGCCAAGAACCGCATAGGCCAGCTGTAATGCTAACGTACCATTTGCAACCAAAAGCAGGTGCTCAACCCCCAGATAGTCCCGCAGCCGCGCGGTAAGCTCATGCACTAAAGGGCCACCATTAGTCAGGTACGCACGCTGATAAATACCATCAATATAGGCATCCAGCTTCTTGCGATTGGGTAAAAATGGCTTGCTGACCGGGATCATATCTCGTCCTCGAGCAAACTATACAGATAAGTGCCGTAGCCGCTTTTTTCGTAGCGCTTCGCCAAAGCCGTCAAATTCTCCGCTGTGATCCAGTGCTTTTTAAACGCAATTTCTTCCAGACAAGCAATTTTGAAACCCTGGCGCTTCTCTACCGTTTCAACAAATTGTGCGGCTTCCAGCAGGCTTTCATGCGTGCCGGTATCAAGCCAGGCAAAGCCCCGGCCGAGCATTTCTAATGCCAGCGGCTTGGTTTCAATATAGGCATTAATTAAGTCGGTTATTTCTAATTCACCGCGCGCTGATGGCTGCAACTGTTTGGCCATGGCAACAACATCATGGTCAAAAAAATACAAGCCGGTTGCAATGTAATTGGATAGCGGTTTGACCGGCTTTTCAGACAAAGCACAAACCTTTTTATCATGATCAAATTCAATCACGCCAAAGCGTTCAGGATCTTTAACCTGGTAGCCAAAAATTGTCGCCCCGGAACTGGCCGTTGCTTTGGCAAGTTTCGGCGATAAACCGCTACCAAAAAATACATTGTCGCCCAGAATTAAACATACCGGCGCGCCTTGCAAAAACTCTTCCGCCAGGATAAACGCCTGGGCCAGCCCGTCAGGCGTTAGCTGTTCTTGATAACTGAGCTTAATTCCCCACTGACTGCCATCACCCAACAAGGCTTCAAACAGCGGCCGCTGCGACGGTGTCGTAATAATTAAAATGTCGCGGATATTGGCCAGCATTAACGTGGAAAGCGGATAATAAATTAGCGGCTTGTCATAAACCGGTAGTAACTGTTTGGAGATAACTTCCGTTACAGGAAACAGCCGGCTGCCGGTACCACCGGCTAAAATAATCCCTTTGCGCATACTGACACCCACCTGAGAATGCAATTAATTTTATATCGGCAGCTGTTCGCCTACTCTTTAATAAACATGCGGTTACAGGTGCTATCTAAACATCTTACTGACCGACACTCCATCTAAACGTAGTGTTTCAGTAACATACTTAGTGACGCCTTCGTCAAGATAGCGACGCCACAACGCCAGTACCGCATTGAACGACTCAGCAAACTCCGGCGTCTGGTCTGAAATACCCGCCATCAATTTCGTTAATACACCCAGCACATAGTTCGAGCTGCCATAAAACAGATAAAAACACAGATCTGTGCTGTCCAGACCGCGCTGACGCAAAAACTGCCACTGCTGCTCTATGACTTGCTTTGCTTCTTCTTTGCTAGTGACAGCATCAGGAATAAGCGCTTGCCACTCGGTAATACTCTGCTGCAAACGCGACATATTAAGCTTGGCAAATATTTGCGCCGCCTGACCCGTAAACGGAGAATAATAGGCATCTGCAACGAAGGCATCAATTAACGCAACTTTGTCTGCTGTCATGTCTGACAACAAAATGTTTTCCGGATGCAGCGTGGTGGTTCCGGCAATTTTAACGCCATCACTGCAGTTATATACTTCAATGCTATTACCGGCTGTTACCAGGGCCTGCTCCAATAACTTACGCGACACATCAAATTCTGTTTTGGTAAATACCACAGGCCTAAAGTTACCGGTTGCAGGAATGCCACCACCATGCGCCTTCTGATAGTCATATACTTCTTTGCCATCTTGCTTGTAATAAGCAGAAAACTTTGAATGATGCTGCCGTACGTCAACATAACCCAAATCGACACCGAATAAATAAAACAACTTAAATCCGGCAGTGAGCATATAGTTCACTACCAGGTTTGTTACGGTCGGATAGGCATATGCCAGCGCCGCCGTGTCTGGCTGTGTTTCGGCTTGCTTTAGCCCGCTCTGAAACACATAAGTAGAGGATTCGCCCTGCTTAAAAGCTAACAATGTCTGGGCAAACAATTGCGCAGTATCAGGGTGAATACCATTGACACTCAATAATCGAATGCCTTT
>JBFKFH010000264.1:0-3997 GCA_041618685.1 Rheinheimera sp. | reverse complement strand
GAGCTTGTAATGCCAGTGGCATTGCAGCAGACATCAGCGATTTACAGGCCGGTTGTGTGCCGGTGAACCTGTTTAATCCGCTAACGCCGGCGATGGTAGATTACATTAACTTTACCGGCCATGACCGCAACCAGACCGAGCAGCTGCATGGCCGCTTTAACCTGACTAATGCTGTTGCCAGTTTACCGGCAGGTGATGTATTAGTGGCCGCCGGTGCGGAATACCGCAAAGAAAAAGGCTCTGACACACCAGATCAGATAATAAATTCTGCGGCGCGGGTAACCAACTACAATACGACGTCGTCATCGCCCCGCACCGGTACTCAGGGCCAGTATGATTTGTACGAAGCCTATGCTGAAGTAAATATTCCATTGCTGCATGAATTGCCACTGGCAGAGTATCTGGAACTGAATCTTGCCAGTCGCTATTCCGACTACAGTACCTTTGGCAGTACCACCAATAGCAAAGCCGGTATTATTTACCGTCCGGTAACGGATCTGATGCTGCGGGCTACCTGGGCCGAGGGCTTCCGTGCGCCATCTCTGCTGGAGCTATATGAAGGTGAGCGTGAGTCGTTTTCGCCGGTAACCGATCCCTGTTCGGCTAACAAAGCCCTGCCAGGTTGTAACGGCGTGCCGGCAGCTTATGTGCAAGATGAAGCAAACGTGCCAATTACCGTCGGTGGTAATTTGCAGCTAACACCGGAAACGTCAGTTAACCGCTCCGTCGGTATGGTATACACCCCGTCTCAGGTAGAAAATTTCAGCCTGACAGTAGACTGGTACAACATTCGCATTGATAACACCATCAGTACCTTTGGCACGCAAAACCTGTTGGATCTTTGCGCCTTTACTGGCCGTAACTGTAACGTGATCAGCCGTGACAGCAGCGGTAAAATCAGCAACGTGACCGATGGCCCGGTTAACCTGAACCGCACTGAAGTGTCTGGTGTCGACGCAGTAGCGCGTTACCGTCTTAATAGCGAGTTAGGCCGCTGGGACTTTAATGTCAGTGTCAGCAAGCTGAATGAATTGCTGGAAATATCTACCCTGAGTGACGGTAGCACGGTGTCGCTGGATAAGGCTGGCACAGCCGGTGTGCGTGAATCTTACCCTGAGTGGCGTGGTAATCTGTCGGCACAGTGGCAACGCGAGGTCTGGTCGGCGGCTTATACCTTGCGTTATATCGGTGACAGCACAGAAACCTATGCTAACGCGCCACGCCATATCGGCTCGGTTGCTTATCATGGTGTGTCAGCAGGCTATAAATTTTCGCCCGAGCTGGCGCTGCGCTTAGGTGTTAACAATATCTTTGATAAACAGCCACCGGTGTCGCTGGTAAACGTGAATATTAACTTTGACCAGCAAACTTACAATGCGGTGGGCCGGTTTTACTATCTGCAGCTGAGTTACGAGTTTTAATGTTAACCTGCCCGGGCGGCCTGCTGGCCGGCCCGGCATTGGACGCACGCTATGACGCAACACAGTAACCAAAGTAACGCAAT
Organism: Rheinheimera sp.; assembly: GCA_041618685.1. Taxonomy (GTDB): domain Bacteria; phylum Pseudomonadota; class Gammaproteobacteria; order Enterobacterales; family Alteromonadaceae; genus Alishewanella. Next base: position 2,493 of record JBFKFH010000264.1, on the reverse strand, counting down.
TTCAGCCAATATGAACATGACAGACCGCACCGAAATGACGCCTGGCAGCGAAAGTGAAAGCTATCAGCTATACCTGCCTCAGCAGCACTGTGTGCCGCTGGTATTTGATTCTCCGCACAGTGGCATGCAGCTGCCGGACGATTTTAATACCCTGGCCAGTATCGACCAGCTGCAAACCGGCTGGGACGCATTCATTGACGAGCTGTGGGCGCCAGCTACTGCGCAGGGAGCCAGCTTACTGGCAGCCCGGGTGTCAAGGATGTATATCGACCTGAACCGGGCGCCGGACGACATCGCGCCCGAGATGCTGGACGGCCAATGGCCGGGTACGCTAAAACCGACTGCTTACAGCAGCCGCGGTATGGGGCTGCTGCGGCAATGGGCATTGCCAGACAAGCCAATGTATAGTGCGCCTTTGCCTGTGGCCGCCGTGCAGCAACGGCTCCAGCGCTATTACCAACCCTATCATCAGTGTTTGCAGCAGCTACTGGACCAACGTTATCAGCAATTTGGTGCGGTATGGCATGTCGATTGTCACTCGATGAAATCAACGGGCAATGCAATGAACATTGATGCCGGTGCCAGCCGTGCGGACATTGTTGTTGGCAACCGCGATGGTCAGTCGGCCGATGGCCGCTTTACGGCGCTGATAGTAGACAGTTTCCGTGAGCTGGGTTACACCGTCAGCCTGAATTATCCGTACAAAGGCGGCTACCTAACGCAGCGTTATGCTGACCGCGCGAAGCAGCGCCACAGTGTTCAGATTGAAATTAACCGCCAGCTGTATATGGATGAAGCCGCGTTTCGCCGCCATCAGGGGTTTGGTCAATTGCAGCAACATTTACAGCAGGTAAGCAGCCGGTTGATTGACTATATAACGGCACAATTAGCAGCAAAAAAAGGGAAGTCAGATGTCTGAGCCTTCAGTTGTAGCAAAGCCGGCAGCACGTAACCCGATAGTGGTGCTGCTATTCATTTTGTTGCTGGCCGCCGCATTAACCTATGTGCTGGATTCCGGTAGTTATCAGCGCGAGAACGGCCTGGTTGTGCCCGATAGCTATCAAACCATCAGCAAAGACCGCTCAGTACTGCATATCGCCAGTAGTGTTAAGTATGCGCCGCAGGGTGAAGCCCGCCCGGTGGGGGCGGTGGATGTGCTGATGGCTATCCCACAGGGCTTACAACGCGGCGGTGGCCTAATTTTTATGGTGTTGGTGATAGGCGGTATGTTTGGCATTCTAAATGCCTCGGGTGCCGTCGATGCCGGGCTGGAGCGGATGCTTGGCATGGTACGTGGCAATGTTTACGGTCTGGTTGTGTTCTTAATGACCATCTTTGCGCTGGGTAGCACCTTTCTTGGCCTGGCATCGGAGTATCTGTTGATCATTCCGCTGATGGTAGAATTGGTACGCCGGTTGGGCATGCCACCGTTGATTGGCCTGGCTATCGTGACGGTTGCAGTGAAGGTGGGTTATCTGTCGTCCATTACCAATCCGCTACCGCTGACCATTGCCCAGCCATTGCTGGGGCTGCCGGTATTTAGTGGTGCCGGCATGCGTGGTGTGTTTTTTATGTTCTTTTTACTGGTGGGTGTGCTGTTTGTATTGCATGCTATTCGTAAAACCGGCTTTACCGCACAGGCAGAGCTTAACATTATCAGCAGTAAACTAAGCCGCCGCCATGTCCTGATGTTGCTCACCTTACTGGCTGGCGTCGCAGGCCTGGTGCATGCTTCAACGGCATGGCAGTGGCACAACCCACAACTTACGGCGTACTATCTGGGGTTAAGCATGTTACTTAGCCTGATCAGTGGCATGGGTGCCAGTGCCGCAGCCGATGCCTTTGTTGCCGGCATGAAAAAGATTTTGCTGGCTGCGATGTTAATCGGCCTGGCCATGGCGATTGCGATTACGCTGGAAAATGGTCGGGTGCTGGACAGTGTGGTACATGGCCTGGTATCGCTGGTTGGCGAAGATAATGCTTATCTGGCTGCTATTGGCATGTTTGGCTCGCAGTTGCTGCTGGATGTGATGATCCCGTCAACTTCAGGCCAGGCCGCGGTCAGCATGCCTATTCTGGGCCCAATGGGACAGCTAGCCGGTGTATCGCCGCAAAACACCGTACTGGCGTTTCTATTTGGTAACGGCATTACCAATATGATTACGCCAACGTCTGGCACCTTACTGGCGTATCTGGCAACGGCACAGGTCGGCTGGACGCAATGGGCGCGGTTTATTGCACCGCTGGTACTGATTTTTGCTGTGATGGCCTGTCTGATGCTGATGTTTGCAGTTTACATCGGCTTTTAAACGCACTAACCACGGGGCAAAATAAAAGGCACCAACAGGTGCCTTTTTTAATGCGGAACTACTTCTTTTTATCTGGCATCTTTTTCTCGGGCATCGATAATTCTTTATTGTGCCGGTAGATTTCGTAGTGCGTGCTACTAAAGTGGCTCGACCAGTTTTTCCAGAACGCGGCGGCTTTGTCTTC
>JBFKFH010000263.1:0-3997 GCA_041618685.1 Rheinheimera sp. | reverse complement strand
GAGTCACTAAAATACGTGCCAACCGCCATCTTGTCCCGCCAGACAGCAGGTTTACGCGGAAGCAGCTTAATTATCAACCTGCCAGGTAAACCCAAAGCTATTCGTCAGTGCCTCGATGCAGTGTTTCCGGCAGTACCTTATTGTATCGATTTAATGAACGGGCCTTACCTTGAGTGCAATGAAGCGGTGATTAAAGCATTTCGGCCGAAAAGCTGACGTTAGCGCCGAAGCAAAAACAGCCATACCACCAGCAATAAGGTAATAAACCAAAAGCCGGATAACAATTGCCAGAACAGCAACGGGTTGGTTTTGTGTTCTTGCTTTACTTCTTCGTGCAAAAATGCCGGATTGGGTTGCTGTAAATCAGTCAATAGCTGGCTGATACTCTGATAGCGCTGCGATAAATCCAGGCTGACACCTTTTTGTAGTGCCCGATCAAACCAGGTAGGGATCACTGCATTAAACTGACTTGCATTGTGATATCGCAGCTTATCGTAGTCCGAAGCTGTGCGGCACTCTTCGACTGCGTTGCCATAAGGTAAATGACCGCCGCTAAAGAGTTCATAAGCTATAGTGGCCAGTGCATAAATATCTCCCTGTACGCCAGAATTGTGTCCTAGCAAGTAATGCGGATCTGAATACGCTGCGGTTCCCAGAGCAGCCTCATGTTGCAAAGGGCTGTATATTTCAGCCAGTCCGGCAATAAATACCGAGCCAAAATCAACAATTTTTAATCTGCCATCTGACAGATACATGATGTTACCTGGCTTTAAATCCTGATGTATCGCGCCCATGCGGTGAAAAGCGGTAAGCCCCCTGGCAATCTGTTTTACTAACTGTATCGCTACAGCTGGTTTTAGTGGCTTAGGTTGTTGTTCAAACCAGCTTTCCAAACTTTGCCCCGGTAAATATTCCATTAAATAATACAAGAAGCTGCGCGGTCTTGTTTGTCGAATCACGCTGACAACATATTCTGATGAAATTCGAAGCCCAATCCATTCTTCACGGACAAATCGATCAATATAGGCCGTATCGTCCTCATAATTTAACGAAGGACACTTAAGCACAAACTGAATTTGGCTTTCTTCGTCCTCAACCAGATATAAATGGCTACGACTGCTAGCAAACAACTCTTTGACGACTTTATAGCCATCTAATTTCATACCTACCGATAATGCCGGTGGAAAAGGTAAACGGTTCAGATGCTCGCTCAAATCTTCCAGACTTTGCGTTGCCACCGAACTGACCTCTACCAGAATGAGGCTGACATTATCGTCAGCACCGTTGGCCAAAGCCTGTGTTTTCAGTTGCTGAGCGGTAGCTGCCAAATCTGAGGCTTTGGTAACCACAGCTTGTAGTATGTCAGGCCTGATAAAATCGGAAATACCATCTGAACAAAGCAAAAATCTGTCGCCGGGTTCTATCTTTACACTTCCTGTTTGCAGTTCGATTTTCGCGTCCATGCCCAGCGCCCGGGCCAAAAACTGACGCTGTCCGGATAAAGTAGTTGTATGATCGACAGTCAACTGACTAAGAACACCAGCGCGCCAGTGATATAAACGACTATCACCAACATGAAAAAAGTACGCGGTTTGCGATTTTAGCACCAGAGAAGTGAAAGTGGTCAGATAGCCTTTTTGCTCATAGGTAAACTGATGACTCAATGCATACAACTCGTTGTTAATGGTTGCTAACAACTGCTGCGCACTATAAGAGACAGACCAGCTATCCGGCGTTTGATAGTACTCTTTACAAAACCGTTGTACAGCCATAACACTGGCCTGCTGTCCTGCTTCTGCAGTGCTAACACCATCGACCAGAGCAAAACAAGCACCTTTAAAAGTTAACAGGTGAGCATCGCCCGGCACTTCCATTGCGATAGCATCTTCATTCGCCAGTTTAATGCCGGCATCAGTAACACCACCATACTGAAGCTGCAATTGTGCTGCACTCACCTGTATATCCTTACGTATTGCCTGCATCACTAACCGACATTAATACGATGCACTGTACCGTCTTCACCGACCTCAACAATATGGCCTTTCGGGTCTTGCAGAAACATTACTGCAACAAGACCAATTAATGCTGAAGCAGAAATTACATAGAAGAACATGCTGTAACTGACATAACTTAGCACCGTCAAGTACACTACCGCACCTACGTTACCATAGGCTCCCGCCATACCGGCAATTTGCCCTGTCATACTGCGTTTAATCAACGGCACGATGGCAAATACAGCACCCTCACCGGCCTGAACAAAGAAACTACATGCCATGGTGGCCAACACGGCAAGCGGGATCCACCAGTGGCTGTCCATCATGCCCATTAAAAAGTAACCTGCGGCCAAACCACCAATTAAAATAAGCATGCTTTTGCGCCGGCCAAATTTATCAGAGAACCAACCGCCCATAGGCCTTGATACCAGATTCATAAAGGCAAAACCCGATGCCAGCAAGCCTGCTTTTACCGCACTTAAGCCTTCAAATGTCTCCAGAAAGTACAGTGGCAACATAGATACCACAGCCAGTTCAGAACCAAAGGTGGCAAAGTAGGCGATATTTAATATGCCCACCTGCTTAAAGCTGTATTTATCTGTCTCTGGTACCCCTGCACGCAGATGCTCAACGTTAATTCGCCAGGTTTGCTGTGTTTGCACGACAAAAAGAACTATCAAGCCTGCCCACAGTGCATACATCATATCTACCGAATATAAGTTCACACCTGCCGGTGACAAGCGCCAGGCCAGCATTGCCAATGCCAGATACATAGGGATATTCATCGCGATTAAGCCGTACAACGCTCCCCAACTGGTTACCAACATGGCGCCGGTTTTTTTAGGTTTAAAGTACACAGAGCCCTTGGGCGTATTGCGGGCAAATTTATAAAATACCAAGGCATACACGGCGCTGATTACACCCACTGAAGCTATGGCGTAGCGCCAGCCATCTTCACCACCAAATGCTAATGCCAAAGCTGGCAAAGTCATCGCTGCGGCTGCCGAGCCAAAATTACCCCAGCCACCGTAAATGCCCTCCGCAGTGCCAACCTGATGATGTGGAAACCATTCTCCCACCAGGCGAATGCCAACCACAAAGCCGGCGCCGACAAAGCCCAGTAGAAAACGAAACAGTGCCAGTGCCGAGTAGGTATCAGCAAAAGCAAAGCCGATACACAACAGTGCAGAGATAAACAGCAACAAAGAGTACATGATGCGCGGACCATAGCGGTCAACCAGCATGCCAACCACTATGCGTGCAGGAATCGTGATAGCGACGTTTAAAATAAGCAGTGCTTTGATCTGGGTGTCGCTCAGTGCCAATGCCTGTTTTATATGAATTAGCAGTGGTGCGTGCGCAAACCACATTACAAAGGTCAGAAAAAATGCAAACCAGGTCAGATGCAGCATTTTTATCTTTTGATCAGCCAAATTTAGCAGGTTTAACCTACTGCCACCGTGTTGTGCTAAAGCAGGGCCAGCCATAACATCCTCCAAAGGATCAACATTAAATTACTGCAAGTGTAAACAGACCAATAGGCAAAATCATTGATGTAAGACAATGCAAAAATCTATTTTTAAGCAATAAAAACAATATGATACCTAATAATAGGTAGTTGCAATATTGCCCCCAATGCCCAACACCTCAGAGCGTCATACCTACTTCGGTGTAATAGCAATTCGATTATTCGGTGTTTTAACGCTTTTGAGGTACACCTTCGTTGTCGCTTTTTTACGCTTGCATTAGCGCTACACTGCTAATTGAAAAAGAATTTTGTTAAATGGGGTATTGATGACTGTCCCAACCTCACTGACGCAAGCCACCTATAACGGGGCAAACCGGGCATTACTACTGGCAACGCTGGCGTTCTCTGCTTGTTTTTCTGTCTGGACACTCTATGCCGTAATGGGGATAACATTACGCCAACAACTGGCATTAAGTGCTACTGAATACGGTATTTTGCTCGCAGCACCAATTCTTACCGGCGCCATATTTAGGCT
>JBFKFH010000262.1:0-3998 GCA_041618685.1 Rheinheimera sp. | reverse complement strand
TTATGATAATGCAAACCGTGGCCGGCATTGACGATAAGCCCCAGCGACGATGCAAAGGCCGCGGCTTCACTGATACGCTTTAATTCGGCGGCCTGCGCTGCTGCATCTTTGGTTTCAGCATACTTGCCGGTATGAATTTCAATATAAGGGGCGCCGGCTTCAGATGCCGCCGCAATTTGTGCATGGTCCGCATCGATAAACAATGACACCAGAATATTCTGTTCTTGCATTTGCGCCACAGCATCACTAATGCGGCTTAGCTGGCCGGCAACTTCTAACCCGCCTTCAGTCGTCAGTTCCTGGCGTTTCTCCGGCACAAAGCAGGCAAAATGCGGTTTTAGCTGACTGGCAATTGCCAGCATCTCATCAGTCACCGCCATTTCAAAATTCAACCGCGTAGCAATGGTCTGACGCAGGACGAACACGTCCCTGTCGATGATATGCCGCCGGTCTTCACGTAAATGCACAGTAATACCATCGGCACCGGCCTGCTCAGCCACTAAAGCCGCATGTACCGGCTCTGGGTAATAGGTGCCACGGGCCTGGCGCAGTGTGGCTACATGATCGATGTTTACACCAAGACAAATGGGGGTATGCATGCCTGACTCCGGTCAATAAAGTAAGTTAGCTGCCGGCAAATAACGCCCGGCTGGCCAGTGGTTTACTGCCCAGCAACGGCGCTAAAATCTGCCGGCTAAGTTGCTTGGCACAGCGCCGGGTTGCACTATCTTGCCAGCGCTGGCCGCCAATATTTAGTAAGTGTTCACCGCTATAACCGCTAACGGCGCGGACAAAGCCCTGTTCATCATGCCATTGATAGCATGCGGTGTTGGCGATCTGCAGTCCGGCGCTATCGTATTGCCAGTCAATCGGCTGCCCCAGCTCTGTGAGCAGGGCAAACTCAAATTCGCGTAAACATGGTTCGAGCTCTGCGGCCTCTTGCTGTACGGCGGCCAGTTGCTGCAAGCTGTGCTGATACAGAGCAAATAAACGCTCTGCTGCCAGGTTGTCCGGCCATAACCTACACACCAGCTCATTAGCATACAGACCGCTGTACAGCACCTTGCCTACCAGCTTTAATGCTGGCGCAGCCTCGTCGATACTCTTAACCGTTTTAAGCTCGCTACGCCCGGTTAGCTGCAACATAAACAGCTGAAACGGTTGCAGCGCGCGCCATTGCTTGCCCTGCTTTTTTCGCACCACCGCTGACAGCCGGCCTTGCTCTGGCAACAACAATTGCAATATCAGCTTGTCTTCGCCAAGCGGACGGCTGTGCAGAATATACGCAGGCCACAGCTCGGTATGCATCGTGCTTTAGTCTTCGCCGTAACCCAGGCTGCGCAGCGCCCGCTCGTCATCGGCCCAACCAGATTTTACTTTTACCCAAACCTGTAAAAATACCGGCTGTTCCAGCATGGTAGCCATATCGAGCCGGGCTTCAGTGGCGATAGTCTTAATACGCTCGCCCTTGTTGCCTATTACCATACGTTTCTGGCTTTCTCGCTCAACCAGCACCAACGCAGCAATATGGAAATGTTTTTCTTCCCATTTAAATCGTTCAATCTCTACGGTAACCGAGTACGGCAGCTCGTCACCTAGAAACCGCATCAGTTTTTCCCGTACGATCTCTGCTGCCATAAAGCGCATTGAGCGGTCAGTAACATAGTCGTCCGGAAAGAAAAACTCGCACGGCGGCAAATGCTGCTTCACCACAGCCCGCAGCGCCTCGACATTATCGCCAGTCTCAGCCGATAAAGGCACCACATCGATAAAATTAAGCTGGCTGCCCAACCACTGTAAATGCGGTAACAGCGTGTCTTTGTCACGGTATAAGTCGACTTTATTTACCACCAGCACCACCGGTTTTTTCGCCGCAATCAGCCGGTTTAATACCATCTGATCGTCATCGGTCCAACGGGTGCCTTCAACCACAAATAAGACAAACTCTACATCCAGTATTGAGCTGGCAGCCGCTTTGTTCATCAGCCGGTTTATCGCACGCTTTTCTTCAATATGCAGTCCTGGTGTATCAACATACACCGTCTGATAGTTGTCACGCGTGTCGATACCAACTATCCGATGGCGGGTGGTTTGTGGTTTTTTCGAGGTGATACTGACCTTTTGCCCTACGAGTTTATTCAGCAAGGTCGATTTACCCACGTTAGGCCGCCCGACGATTGCGACCAGGGCAGCAAAGGTGTCAGCTGCAGTATTATCGGTCATGTTTAATTTTTTCCAGCGCCATATGAGCGGCGTCCTGCTCTGCCTTGCGGCGTGAACTGCCGGTAGCAGTAAAGGGTGTCATACCTGCGATAGTGCAGCGTACAGTAAAGGTTTGCTGATGCGCTTCCCCTTCGGTGGCAACCACATCATACACTGGCAAGGCTAAGCGTAGCCCTTGCAGGTATTCCTGCAACAGCGTTTTTGAGTCTTTTTGTTCACCCGGTGTAATGCTATCAAGCCGGGAGCCGAACCAAAACAGAATGCGTTCTTTGCACGCTGCCATACCGGTATCCAGATATATGGCGCCCAATATGGCTTCTACTGTATCCGCCAGTATCGACTCACGCCGAAAGCCGCCGCTTTTTAACTCGCCAGGGCCTAAACGCAGGTGCTCTGATAAGCGCAGCTCCTGCGCAATTTCTGCCAGAGTGACACCTTTTACTAACGCGGCCCGCATCCGGGTTAAGTCACCTTCACGGGCTTTGGGAAAGTTAGCATACAGTGTTTCAGCGATCACCAGGCTCAGCACGGCGTCGCCCAGATATTCCAGCCGCTCATTATGCTGGCCTTTACAACTGCGATGCGTCAGCGCTTGTTCCAACAGCGCTGGCTGCTGAAACTCATAGCCCAGACGCAGCTGCAGCGGAGTTAACGATTTTTGCATAGTTGTCTCATCACGGTGTTGCATTGCCGCTTAGTGAATGGCACCCAGCCGGCTAAAGCGCACACCCGTTGGTACCCACCCCGGGATCCAGCTATTGGGGTCGGTATTAAATTCAAAACTCATCCAGATGAACACGGCTTTACCTACCATATTATCTTCTGGTACAAAGCCCCAGTAGCGGCCATCACGGCTGTTATCACGGTTGTCGCCCAGCACGAAGTAATGCCCGTCCGGTACCACGAACTCATCGATAGCAGTACCATGCTGTTTAAAGAAAAACTCGGTATGCTCGCGCCTGGCCGGTGTTTGTAAAATATCATGCGCTACAGCGCCTAGTTGCTCGGTGTAACGCCGTTGTGGGTATTGTTCTTGATAATACTCACCTTCGTTTTTCAGGTTTAACGCCACCATTTCCAGCTTACCGCAATCGGTTTGATCTGCGGTACAGGCCCGCTCGATAAACAGCTGCTTATTGCGATAGATAACCCGATCACCTGGTAAGCCAATCACCCGCTTAATATAGTCAACCGTCGGTTGCTCCGGATATTTAAACACAGCAACGTCACCACGCTGTGGCTTGGCATTGCTGTACAGGGTTTTACGCCATACCGGGTCTTTCACATCATAAGAGAATTTCTCTACCAGAATGAAATCACCAACCAGCAATGTGGGCATCATTGAGCCTGACGGGATCTGAAACGGCTCATAAATAAACGAGCGGAACAGCGTAATCAGCGCAATTACCGGAAAAATTGATTTTGCCGTCTCAACCAATTGCGGTTCTTTGATTAACTGCGCCCCAGCCTCTTCAGGTAAGCTGCCATTGGCAGAGGATTGAGCCATAGCAAGTTTTTGCTGACGTTTTGGCGCCAGTACCCATGCATCTAATAACCAGATTAAGCCGCTGCCAAGCGTCAACAGCACCAGAAAAATTGCAAAGTAACCTGCCATGTAAAACCCTTAATTATTTACCGACTTTCAAAATCGCCAGGAAGGCTTCCTGTGGCACTTCCACATTACCAACCTGCTTCATGCGCTTCTTACCTTCTTTCTGCTTTTGCAGCAGCTTTTTCTTCCGGCTGACGTCCCCGCCATAACATTTTGCCAATAC
>JBFKFH010000261.1:0-4001 GCA_041618685.1 Rheinheimera sp. | reverse complement strand
GCACCGCTTGCGGGCCACCGACTACAGAGATAGGTGCATAGCGGTCTTGAAACTCAAAACTTAGAATGTCGTGTGTTGAACCTGCCCAGCCAGTCGCTGCGGTAAAACCGACAAACAAATCAGTAGTACCAAACACCTGAGATAAATTGACATTGTAACTGAGCAAAGTATTTACAGGACGAGCGCCATCGTTGGCCAAACGCACTTCCAGCAGGTTATTCACGCCATCATAGTCAATCCAGGATGTCAGAACTTCGCCGCCCTCAAGCCAAAATGGTGCCGCTGCAAAAGCGCTTGAGTTCATACTTCCGTTGAAGTTAATACCGACATGATTTGAATTGAAACGATCATCAGAGCCGTTATCCCACGTATCGAACTCAATACCCATTGAGTTCGTGATGCCACTGTATCCCAGACCACCACCAGCAGAGCCTGCGGTATTTGAATTCGGCTGAAGTGTAAACGTCAGGCCATCAGCGCCACCGTTGAGATTGTTATAAATACGGAAACTGAACATGGCGCTAAACGAAACATTGTCTGACAAATTCAACGGATCAAGCCAAAATGCGCTGGATGCTTGTCCTGTATTATTGGTTAAGCGCAAAATACCATCCGCATTTGGCGAAAGACTCTGTGCTGTGCCATTCAACTGTACGTTGGACAGGTCATGGAAATCAGAATATGAAATTACGCCCGCGAAAGACGCTGAACTCATTACACTTAGGCCCAAAGCCGATGCAAGTAAAATTTTATTCATTAGACACCTTTTTTATTCTGTTATTCTTAATGAAAACAAATGTTTAATCTGACTAAACATCAAGTTTTCGCAAAGTGCAAAAAACAGGCCAATCACACATCATATTGTAATTAAAAGGTTTTTTATTAAATGGTCATTAGCTGCAAGTTTATATGTAAAGTAATTAGACAGGCATAATAGGTCTGTGAATACCGAGAAGCACGTTTCAATAACACTCGGTACTGCCACGCTGCATGCAGATTAGGTTAATCGAAATCAATAATGTAATTGTAGATAAAGAAAAGGCCAGTGAATACTGGCCTATGTTTACGCTGCGTCTTAAATTAACGCACGTTGGTGCTTTCAAATATTTTATCCGCCGATGCGGCGACAAAACCGGTATACAGCATACCGTTAGTCAGTGGGTAGCGCCGGGCAAATTCATAGAAGCAACTAGGAATGGTCGCTTCACCGTCACTAAATTGCACGGTGTGCAAATCAGCCAGTGTTGCAGACTGCTCTAAATAAACCTGCGCGGAACCTTTAATTTCACCACCTGAGGTGTTGAGCAAAAACCCCGCATCTTTAAGCGCGCTGTTAACTTGTTCCAGGGTCGAAAAGCTAGTTAGATCATTCACGCTGACCGTAAAGTGATTTGCGCGATAACCCCACGCTGCCACCCAGGCCGCATATTCGCTTTCTGCTAACAGTTTTTCATAGGTAGCCTGGCTTACTTGCCAGTGCGTGCCGCTGTACAGAAAGTTATCTGCGGTAACGGCTTCAGCTGGAATTTGTTCAACCAGCTCGGTAATGGTTTCACGCAGGTATGCTGAGCATTTGTCTAACAACAGCTCAGAAATAAATACCTTCGGCAAACTGCGATCCGGGTGCTCATAATGCTTAGCGTACAGCTTTTTCGCTTCAAAATGATACTCACCACATTCCTCATAACCCAACGCAATAAAATGCGCCGCTAACTTATCCAGGCCTACCTTTGGTAAATTAAAGGTACGCAGTGCGATGTGGTCATTGATCACCTCTTCCTGCTGAGAGTTGCCGAATAAGCGGTGTACGTTCTTGGCAGAAGGCGTCACGGCTACATAGTCTTGCCATAAATTGGCAAACAACACTTTTACATCAGTATGCATATTAAATCCGCCTTAACGTTTACTTGTTACCTGTCAGGCCCTCAGGCCTTGTCCAATACTATAAATCTTGCCATATCGCCGTCATGCAATTGTAAGGTATCTGCAAATTCGGCGCTAAGTAATAATGTTTGCTGCTCAGCATCAAACCGCGCAGCCTTGCCAAAGCTGGCGCGAAACTGTTGCAGTTCGGTGTTGGCTACCGCCAGTGTCTGCTCACCCTGGACGTCGGCAATTTTAACCACCACTTTTTTACTGGCCGCTACCGACTTTATCTGGCTTAGGCGCGCCTCTACCGTTGGCCCCGCGTCGAATAAATCGATATAGCCTCGGTGTATAAAGCCTTCATTTTCCAGCATTTTAAGCGCCGGTTTCGTGTTCTGATGCACCTGACCAATTACATCCTGCGCACTTTGGGGCAGCAAACCGACATAGATCGGGTGGCGTGGCATTAACTCTGCAATAAAAGCTTTTTTACCCACACCAATCAAATGATCCGCGGTGGGGAAATCAATGGTTAAAAACAGTTTTTGCAGCCAATGCCAAAACGGTGGCTGGCCGTCAGTATCGGCGGCACCACGCATTTCCGCGATAACCCGGTCACTGAAGCGCTGTGGGTGTTCGGCCATAAACAGAAAACGTACTTTAGATAAAAAGCGCCCGGCATGATTACGCCGGTAGCTTTCACGCAAAAACAACGTACAGATTTCTGATGCACCGGTGTAGTCATTACAAAGCGTCAGTGTTTTTAACTGATTAAACACATTGAGCTCAGCACTGTGGTGAATTACGGTGTTTTGCTGAAAATGATACAGCGGAGTACTGGTACCGACCGCAGCTTCAATTCCCGTTGTACCAACTATCTCACCAGTTTGCGTATCTTCGAGCACGAACAGATAGCCTTGGTCGCCGGGTTTTTGTACCTCGGCAGCAAAGCTATGCTCGGCATGCTGGATTTTCTGCTGCAACCGCGAATCGTTTACCGGCAATGACGTGAAACCCGCACCGGATTCAATCGCGATTTGTTTCAGTGCGGCGAAATCCGCGGCCGTTATCGGCCGGATCACTAGCATAACTTAGCCCTTAACCACTTGAGCGACAGCTTGTTCAAAGCGTGCTAAACCTGCGGCAATATCAGCATCCGTGATCACCAGAGAAGGCGCAAACCGCACCACGCTGGTACCGGCAACCAGTGCCATCAACCCGTGATCGGCTGCTGCCAGCATAAAGTCACGCGCTTTACCGGCATAATCACTGTTCAGTACCGCACCAATTAACAAACCGGCGCTGCGCACTTCACTAAACACATGATACTTTTCGTTAATTTTTTGCAGACCGTCATTAAATAACTGCGCCTTGGCTTTTACGCCTGCCAGCACTGCCGGTGTATTAACGGTATTCACTGCAGCCAGTGCCACAGCGCAAGCCAATGGATTACCACCATAAGTCGAGCCGTGTGTGCCCACCACCAGATGCTTAGCAATGTCGGTCGTCGTTAACATGGCACCAATCGGAAAACCGCCGCCCAACGCTTTCGCGGTAGTCAGGATATCTGGTGTTACACCGTATCCCATGTATGCATACAGCTCACCTGTACGGCCTACACCGGTTTGCACCTCATCAAAAATCAACAGTGCATTGTGTGCATCACACAGTTCACGCACGCCTTTAATAAACTCAGCGCTGGCTGGCATTACACCGCCCTCGCCCTGTACCGGCTCAACCATTACCGCACAGGTGTTGTCATTGATCAGTGCTTTTAAACTATCAAGGTTATTAAACTCGGCATGAACGATGGCTTCAGGTTTAGGGCCAAAACCGTCAGAATAGGCTGGCTGACCACCGACAGTAACAGTAAAGAAAGTACGGCCATGAAAGCCTTGTTTGAAAGCGATGATCTGGTTTTTAGCTTCACCATATTTATCTTTAGCAAAACGACGTGCCAGTTTCAGTGCAGCTTCATTCGCCTCAGCACCAGAGTTAGCAAAATACACTTTTTCTGCAAAAGTAGCGTCAACCAGGGCTTTTGCCAATAACAAAGCCGGCTCATTGGTCATCACGTTTGACAAGTGCCACAATTTATCAGCCTGATCTTTCAAAGCACCAACCAATGCAGGGTG
>JBFKFH010000260.1:0-4012 GCA_041618685.1 Rheinheimera sp. | reverse complement strand
TCATCCCGGGTTAATACTTCCAGCAGTTCAATTTCAAATAACAGATTGCTGTTAGGCGGTATCATCGTACCAATTTGGCGTTCACCATAGGCCAGTGCTGCCGGCACCCACAGCTTGCGCGTGCCACCGGTTTTCATGCCTGTTAAACCGAGGATCCAGCCCTGAATTACCCGGTTGTTACTCAGCACTATTTGAAACGGTTCGTTGCGTTTGTAAGACGAGTCAAACTCGGTGCCATCTTCGAGCCAGCCGCGATAATGCGCCGTTATCAGCGCGCCGCGTTCAGCTGCTTTGCCACTGCCTTCGATAATGTCTTCAATTTCTACTTCGGCTTGCATTGTGTGTTTCCGTATGGGGTTAACGGGCAATATTATAGTTAAGTCAGTAAGTTAATTACATCATATCTTGACCAGTTCTAGGACAATCGGGTACAAACATTGGTCTGTTTGTAATTGCTAAGGGAACTGCGATGTTAAAACTGTTTGTACCATTCACCACTGCTATTCTGCTAAGTACTGCTACGTTAAACGCGATGGCGGCACCGGAGGCTTTTGTTTATAAAAAGCCAAGATTAGGAGCTGTCAGCGAATCGAAAATGCGCAATGTCTACGATCTGATCGAGAATCGTAGTGGCAGCGCCGCAAAGGCCCGGCTAGCGATCTTAACAGCTATGTTAAACACTAAAGGTACGCCCTGGTTATTGCTGGAAGAAGGTGAGGGTTACTTGTTGGCGCGCTGGGATTATAAAGGGCATGCCATTTTTCACCGCATTGAATATAACGCAAATGCGATACAAATTAAGTATGCCGGTGGCCTGAATGAGTATGAATGTGAAATGCTGGAAGGCGACTATTGCTACAAGACCCACAGCAACTATTACAAATACAATGTGTCATTAGTGACACAAATTAAAAAAGCACTGAGCACAGTTTGATAAGGATATAAACATGAACGTTAAAGCATTATTTATCAGTGTTTTACTTATTCTGATGTCGTGCATTACATTATCAGCTCAAGCCTATTCCTTGTACCGGGATCCCCTGCATATTCAACCTTATATCGGTGACCCGACTGAATTGATAAAAGCAGGTATGGCGCAATATCAATGGCAGGTAGAAAGTGAAGAGGCGGGTAAAATAGTCGCCGTGCTGGATTACAAGCAACACATCTTGAAAGTTAATGTGTATTACAGCGCTGAGAAAATCTGGCTGGAGCCGCTGTCAGCAGTCAATAATGGCCGTTGTAAAAAGTCGCCCTGCAAAGTGGATAGTGATGCTGTTGAGCGCTGGCATCTTGGGTTATATCGCGGTATTGCGCATGCCTTCACAAAGGCGGCATTGCGTGATGCATCAGAAAAAGCATATCAGTAACGCAGTTGGCTGTTTAATGAGCAGCTCTGCGCTAATGTGACCTCAACAAGGGCGTAATTTTTTGAATTACGCCTTTTTTGACTTAAGGTGTCTGTGCCACGCTTTCCCCCCTACTGCGCTTATTCGGGTTGAACAGCAAGCACTGGATGCCCGCTGGTTATTAATACTCATCCGCTATACTCACCGCATGTCATTTCACTTTTAGCACAGGAGGAAAAATGACTAAGCAAGCCACGTTATATCGTATGGAGACAAAGGGGCATATTTGCCCGTTCGGTTTGAAATCGAAGGATTTATTGCAACGCGAAGGGTTTGAGGTAGTAGATCACAAACTAACGTCGAGCGAGGAAACACAGCGCTTCAAACAGCAGCATAACGTCGACACCACGCCGCAAACCTATATTGATGATAAACGGATTGGCGGTTATGAAGCGCTGCGGCAATATTTTAACAAGGGCGAAGCCGGGCAGCAGGGCACGACCTATACACCGGTTATTGCTATCTTCGCTACTGCCTTTCTGGCGGCGCTGGCGTTTGCGTATAACGCGGGCTTCGCCGGCGGTGCGATTGGGGTTATCGAGTTCTTTGTTGCGCTGGCTATGGTGATGTTGGCAATACAAAAACTGCGCGATCTGTATGCGTTTTCCAATTCATTTATTACTTACGACCTACTGGCGATGAAACAGGTACGCTACGCCTATGTGTATCCATTTTTAGAGGCTTACGCCGGCCTGGGCATGATTGCCGGTATCGCGGCTATATTTGTTGCACCGGTGTCGATATTCATTGGCAGCATGGGTGCAGTCTCAGTCGTCAAAGCGGTTTACATTGATAAACGCGAGTTAAGCTGTGCCTGCGTTGGTGGCGACAGCAAAGTACCACTAGGCTTTGTTTCGCTCACTGAAAACCTGTTTATGCTTGCCGCCGGTGTCTGGATGTTTATACGCTAACCGGTCGTTAAAAACGTCTGGTAGCTGCGGTTGCTGCTTACCAGTTGGTATTGATAACCGAGTTTATCTAAGTGCGCAGCGATATCACTGTGCTGCGCCACTTCAAAGCCAGCCAGCACATCGCCGGTGGCTGCGCCGTGGTTACGGTAGTGAAATAGCGTAATGTTCCAGTGCTCGCCCAGAGTATTGAGAAAATTCATCAACGCGCCGGGGTATTCCGGAAAGTTAAACTGATACACCTGCTCTGTAATCACTCGTGGCGGCATACCACCGACCATATGGCGTACATGCAATTTGGCCAGTTCGTCGTCAGATAAATCCTGATAATCGTAACCTGCCTGGCTCAGCAGCTCGGTTACGGTGTTCAGCTCTTGTTGGCCATGGCGCAGCTTGATACCGACAAAAATATGCGCTTTATGGTCACTGGCATAGCGGTAATTAAACTCGGTAATCGCCCGCCCGCCCAGTGTCTGACAAAAGCGGCGAAAGCTGCCTTTTTCTTCCGGAATAGTAACGGCAAACACGGCTTCTTTTTTCTCGCCCAGCTCGCAGCGCTCCGATACATAACGCAGCGTATCAAAATTCAGATTGGCGCCGCTGAGTACGGCGGCCAACTGTTGCGGCTTGGCTAAAGTACTGTTTTTCAACTGCTGGCTGTATTTTTTCAAACCAGCCAGTGCTAACGCGCCAGCCGGTTCTGCCACGGCACGTAAATCGTCAAAAATATCCTTTATCGCCGCACATATTTCATCGCTGCTCACAGTAACTACTTCATCGCAAAAGCGTTTGGCCAGGTTAAAGGTTTCGCTGCCAATGCGTTTTACTGCGACACCATCGGCAAATAGCCCGACGCGCTCCAATGTTACCGGCTTGCCGGCAGCCAGAGCGGCCTTTAAGCAGGCGGCGTCTTCTGGTTCAACGCCGATAACCCGTACATTGGGCTGAATGGCTTTGATATACACCGCCATACCGGCCAGAATGCCGCCACCGCCAACCGGAATAAATACGGTATTTAACTGATTATGTTGGCTAAGCAGCTCTTTGGCCACGGTGCCCTGGCCGGCGATAACATCGGCATCGTCAAACGGCGGAATGTAAACCGCGCCTTCGGTATTCGCCAGGTTAATGGCGTAACTGTTCGCCTCGTCAAAGGCGGTGCCGTGCAGCACCACATTGCCGCCCAGCACTTTTACTGCCGCGACTTTTATTTCCGGTGTAGTGATGGGCATCACAATAGTGGCTTGCAAGCCAAGCTTGCTGGCCGATAGCGCCACCCCTTGGGCATGGTTTCCTGCCGATGCGCATACTACGCGGGCATCAGGGTTATGCTGCTGTACTTTGTGCAGTTTATGAAAGGCGCCGCGCAGTTTAAACGAGTATACCGGCTGTTTGTCTTCGCGCTTTAGCAGCACGTTATGCCCCAGCCGTTGGCTCAGTTTCGTCATGGCGTCCAGTGGCGTTTCTACTGCCGCCTGATATACCGGTGACAGCAGAATCTCGCGCAGATACTGCTGCATTAAATCGGTATCTGTCTGCGTTGGTTGTACTGTTGCCAGGTTGCTCATTGTTGCTCCGGTTGTTTGGTTCTACTACTTTCTTTGTGGTCGAAGCCTGCGACCCAGGTTTAAACTCAGCGCCAAGGAAATACTTTCTTCGCCGCCTTCAAGGATCACATCCCTGTGCCCTTTCAGC
>JBFKFH010000259.1:0-4087 GCA_041618685.1 Rheinheimera sp. | reverse complement strand
GGCAGACTACTCTGCCCTCATTCTCGTCACCTTAACAACGTCACCGTTGGCTCGCGCTGTTGTTGCCACAGCGCCGGGTTAGTGCGTAAATACTCAATAAACGCCTGGGCGGCGACTTTGCAATCTACACCGTCTGTTTTGCATGGTAGCGCGGCAACATTATGATATTGCGTAGTAAAAGACTGCTGCCCCGTGCTGTCTTGTGTTGCTACAACCCGCTTAACCGGATATAACGCCACTTGCTGCTGGCGCAGGATAATATCCAGCCGGTCGCTGTGCTCTGCTTGTAATTGCTGCAATAACTGCCAGCCGTCATTACCATCGGCCAGATAACTGGTGGTCACCAGGTTATAACGCTGTTGCGGCTCAACGGCTTGCCAGCTGCCGTCTTGTTTAATATCCAGCGAGGTTAACTCTGCAGTAGCCGGGCCGATTTGCTTCGCCACATAGCGTATACCGGCAACATAAGGAAACTTACCGGTATGGGCACCGGCGACCACCGACTGGCTGATAATATCAGTTAACAGCGCACGCAGCTCGGCACCGCTAATGCTCAGCACACTGAGCGGCGTATCAAACGGCAGTACTTCCAGACGGATATTACCTTCGCGTACTTCACCTGCTGCCAGCGCTGCGCGGATATTACCTGCGCCAATCAGCGCCAACTGCACCGGCCGTTTCATCAGGTTTTGCACTGCAGTTTGGTTAACATAGTTAAGCATGGCATCGGCGATATGGCCCGCCAGTGCCGAGCCGTGTTTATCACTGCCGCTGCTACCGGGCAGGCGTACATGGCTTATTTCGGTTTCGGTGCTACTGATCACCGCGCCATAGGCTTGCTGCACAGCAGGCAAATAGGTTGTATTAAGCACAGCACGCAGTGCGGCATCTTCGGCCACAATGGCGGTGCGCGGTAAACCGGCAACATAGCGTTCAGTTTCTGATTGCCTGGCCGCAGCGATACGATTGCGCTCACCGCGCTGCACTGCGTCAAAATAATCATGACTTGCCAGCAAAGTATTCTCTCCGGTGCAACTTTGCAGCTGCCCGGTGGCAGAAAACTTCAGCACTGCCTGACCAATAGCTTGCGCAAATTCACCCGCTTGCACGACACAGGTTTGGCTGTTGCCGTCCGGGTTAGTTATCATGGCGGCATAAGGCCGTTGGTTACCTAAATGCCAATGGCTAAAATCTCCCAGCAGACTGTGTGAATGGCCGCCGACAATGGCATCGATACCATTTACCGCCGCCGCCAGCGCTAAATCACGCTGATGCCCAAGGTGTGTCAGTGCGATAATATGCTTCACTCCCATAGCCGTTAACTTATCCACGGTAAGCTGAGCAGTCTGTATTTCGTTGTTAAACACTAAACTACCGGTATCCGGCGCCATAGCACGCATATCTTCCAGTGCCAGGCCAAACACAGCGACCACGTCACGCCCTGCGGCAGCAGCCACACTGGCTACTGCAGCTAGCCGATTATTTTCAACGACAAATAGCATATAGGGTTTTAAATTCGGCTGGTTGGCCAGCAAAGGTTCGGCCTGGGTAGCAACATTGGCGGCGAGTACCGGGAAATTGACGTTTTCAACAAAATTGGCGAGTTTGCTCAAACCAATGTCAAACTCATGGTTGCCCAGCGCCATGGCATCAATGTCCATGCGGTTTAATATGTCGATATTGATTTTTTGCTCAAACAGCTCGAAATACGCGCTGCCTTTAAAAGCGTCACCGCCATGTAAAAACAACGATGGGATCTGTTGTGCCTTAGCCTGCTGGCGTAACATTTGTGCCTGAGTCAATAAGCGGGGGTGCCCGCCTATGTAGGTGTAAAGCGGCCGTCCTTTAGCGTCTTTTACGCTGGCAGGGCTAGCATCAAATTGCGAGTGTGTATCATTAATATGAATAAGGTTCAGTGTTAAACCCGTGTCAGGCTGCGGCGTAACAGCACAGCCGGCAAGCAGCCACACACCGAAAAATAAACCAGCAGATAATCGCATAGACGCCAACCTTTTTTGCCCGGCAGCCAGGCACTGCAAATAAAGGCAGCTACCTTATGCACAAAACACGCGAAGCTCAAGCAAAAATGCAGAGGCAAGACTTGTTTCTGACATTAGCCACTGGCAGGATCGGGCCAAATCATACCAGGGAGATAACCAGTGGCGGTTATTGCAAATGTCGCACTGTTGGTGCGCGATTATGACGAGGCGATTGCTTTCTATACGCAAAAGCTAGGGTTTGAGTTGATTGAAGATACAAACCTGGGCGGTGGCAAACGCTGGGTACAGGTAGCACCCAAACAATCCGAGGGTACGGCATTGTTGCTGGCCAAAGCCAGCAATGAAAAACAACAGTGTGCGGTGGGTGATCAGGCTGGTGGCCGGGTATGGTTGTTTTTACATACCGATGATTTCTGGCGCGACTATCGTGCCATGCAAACTGCCGGGGTTAATTTTTGTGAAACGCCGCGTGAAGAACCCTATGCCACTGTCGTGGTATTTGAAGATTTATACGGTAACAAATGGGATTTGCTACAAAAACACTAAGCCACGTCAATGCCAGGCAACCTGGCTTCGTCCCTGCTGTTTAGCGCGATACAATGCCCTATCGGCACGTTCAAACAAGGTGCGGAAGCTGTCATCATCGGCCAGCGCCGCCACGCCAAAACTGGCTGATACGGCAAGATCGTCGGTCAGTTTTATCTGACTTAAACGGGTAATTATACGCTGGCCTATAGCGACCACCACATCCTGTGCGGTATACGGCAGCACAACCACAAATTCATCGCCACCGAAACGGCCTATTACGTCGGTAGGTCTGAGTACGTATTGCGCTGCCTGACACACATCACGCAACACCTGATCGCCAATGCTGTGGCCGAGCTTGTCATTAATTTGCTTGAAGTGATCAATATCAAACACCATCAGGCATAGCGGCTGCTGCAATTCCAGGCTGCGCTGTATTTCTAACTCGGCACGTTGTTGTAAATGTTCTCTGGAGGCGACTTTGGTCAGACTGTCAGTCGACACCACCAGACGTAACTGCGCATTCGCGTTCATTAACGCCGGCACCGCAAGCCCAAACAACGCATTGGCCGCTATCACGTTAATCGCAAACTGGTACACCATCACCTGATCCATTAAGCCGAGCATATGAACTAATAGTACGATGGCAAAACTGGACAGCGCCAGGCTGACTGCGGTAATAAAAGGCGTTTCGGTGCAGGCAATCCACATATGCGGGATCACCAGAAAAAAGATCGCAAACGCACTTTCAGGCGTTTGGCTATACCAGGCCAGCAGCATGGCGCCCAGTAGCATCGACAGATTAAGCAACAGCTTGTATTTGAATTGCGCTGATGCAGTTCTGGGCTGGTTGCCAATCACATTTTGCATGTTGAATTTAGGCTGCGGATAGAGATTAAGCAGAATACTGGAAAACATTGGCGCGATGACAACCACACCTGCCAAATCACCAATCCAGAACGGTAACCAGGTTGTGGCAATGTCTTCTTGCAGCATCAAACCGGTTAAAACTAATGATGTTAAAACTGCCGCCGTCGCCAGCAACGAGCTTACGACAGCCAGCACAAGAAAGCTCACAACGAATAACGGCAAATTATATTGAGTCAGTGCGCTGATTTTGCGCAGCGCTATCGCGCCTAAATAGTACGGCAGAATATGCGCTATACCAAATAAGATACCTGCTTTAGTTAGCTGGGTGAAACTGAGCGCAATGTCGTACTCAAACGCTGTCCAGTAGGTAATGAGTACTGCAGCAACTAAGATTGCTGGTATTGCCCTGATGCCGATAACCAGCAGCGCGGCACAGGTTAAACCAGCAACCGGAAACCACACCGAAGCATGTTGAGTGTACTCAACCAACCATCCCAGTGCCCAGACCAACAACCACAACAGTAGCAACAACACATTGCGCCATACCATCGTATTACTCACAGCAGAAGCCATCCTAAGCAATGGCGAGATAACTAAGCTTAGGGGCATCATGCATTATTCTTGTCGTGGCCGCAATTCCCGCCGGTTACAGTGCCGCACTTATCTTTTCGGCTAACGCTTTAATCTTCTCC
>JBFKFH010000258.1:0-4102 GCA_041618685.1 Rheinheimera sp. | reverse complement strand
GTTTCGCGCCGAATAGCATTAAACAAATTATACCAACGGAACAACATCAGCAGCTGGTATTGCAGGATGAGCAAAAATTGCAGTGCAGTTTGTTGGTTATTGCTGAAGGCGGGGCATCACAGAGTCGCGAACTGGCCGGTTTTAGCATTAAAGAGCAAGCCTATGACCAGCATGCAGTGATCGCAAATCTGGCATTGGCGCAAGGGCACAAGCATACAGCATTTGAACGCTTTACTGAGCAAGGCCCCATCGCGTTACTACCGCTGCCAGAGCAGCGCTATTCGTTAGTCTATACCGTAGCGTCAGCACACGCCGAAAAATTAATGCAGCTCAATGATGCTGACTTTCTGGCCAGTGTACAGCAGGCCTTTGGTTATCGTGCCGGTGTCTTTACGCGCGCTGGCAGCCGGGCCAGCTATCCGCTTAGCTTACGACTCAGTGGAGACATTGTACGGCATCGGGTTGCCTTGCTCGGAAACAGCTTGCATAACTTGCATCCAATTGCCGGACAGGGCTTTAATCTGGCGTTGCGCGATATTGCTGAACTGGTGCGTCAGGTAACCACACACCGTGACAACATCGGGGGCTATGGCATGTTGCGCGCATATCAATTGGCACGACAGCAGGATATCTCACTGGTAAGTACCGCTACCGATGCGCTGGTACGTATTTTTTCTAACCGTTCGCGGGCGATGGCCCTGGCGCGCAACAGCGGTTTATTAGCACTGACGCTGTGTGATGCGTTAAAGCGGCCGTTGGCCGAGCAGGCAATGGGGTTTAGAAGCTAACATGCAGAATGTGGATATTACTATTGTCGGCGCCGGCAGTGCCGGTTTAACCCTGGCGCTGTTGCTGGCGCCACTGGGGTTGCAAATTGCAGTGCTGGAGCAGGGCGGCGAGCCGGACAGTAACAATATTAATTATCAGCGGGTTAGTGCGCTTAACCTGGCGTCGCAACGTGTATTAAGCCATGTCGGCGCCTGGCCTGCTATCGCGGCCACTGCGCAGGCTTATAATCGGATGCAAGTCTGGGACGCAGACAGTTTTGCCCGTATTGCCTTTGATGCCGACTCCGAGCGTTTAGATTACCTGGGCTGGATATGCGATAACGAACAAATCCGCGTTGCGCTGTTACAGCAATTAAAGCTGCATAGTAATGTTCAATGTGAGTTTAACTGCACCATCAATAGTCTGGTGCAAAGTGAACGTGATGTACTGGTGAATTTTAATCAGCAACAGTTACTGTTAAGCCGCTTGCTGGTAGGTGCTGATGGTGTTAACTCAATGGTACGCCAGGCAATGCAGATGCCGCTGGCGCATTGGGATTATGAGCAACAGGCTATTGTTGCCACCATTCACTGCGAGCTGCCACACCAGGCGACTGCGCGACAGGTATTTTTGCCGACCGGGCCGCTGGCATTGTTGCCGTTGCCGGAGCAACATACCTGCTCTATTGTCTGGAGCTGTAACCCTGAGCGCGCGGTTGAGTTGTTGGCCCTGGACGAAGCAGGCTTTAATCAGGCATTAACTGCGGCCTGTGGTGCTGTGCTGGGCGTACTGTCAGTAAAAACTAAGCCCAAAGCATTTGCGCTTAAAATGCGTTATGCCAGCAGCTGGCTTACAGGACGTGTTGTGTTGGTAGCTGACGCAGCGCATAGCATTCATCCATTGGCCGGGCAGGGGATGAATTTGGGCTTGATGGATGTAACCGCATTAGCAGAACTAATCACAGAATATGTCAGCGATAGCAAAGACTTTACCGATAGCCGGTTGTTACGGCGCTATGAGCGTTGGCGCAAAGCAGAAGCGCAAACACTGATTGCGGCAATGGAAGTTTTCAAGCGCGGTTTCAGTAATAATCAGCCGTTAATTAAGCTGGTAAGAGCAGTTGGTATGATCGCGGTTGATCAGCAGCCGTGGATTAAAGCAAAAATTATCGCTGCAGCCCTTGGTAACAGTGGCGACCTGCCTAAACTGGCGCAAGCGCAGACAAAAACGGTGCGCCGGGCTTGAGTTAGTTTTTTTTGTTATTGCGCTTGTCGCATTACAAAAACTAATTAATCAGGGGCTGTTTGCCACCGTCACCTTGCGTTATAATCCAAGCGCCTTTTTATCCGCCTACACTGCATGGGTACTAGCTTACCCGCGCAACAGCGCCGTTTTAAGCGCCAGCGGGCCTTACTATAAGCAGGACATAACAATGGCTAATCAAACTGCGTTACATGGCAAACACCTGGAAGCCGGTGCCAAAATGGTCGACTTCTTTGGCTGGGATATGCCTATCAATTACGGCTCACAAATTGAAGAACACCACGCTGTGCGTCGCGACGCAGGCATGTTTGACGTATCTCACATGACAATCGTTGATTTACGCGGCAGTAAAAGCCGTGACTTTCTGCGCTACCTGTTAGCCAATGACGTGGCGAAATTAACCGTACCCGGTAAAGCACTGTACAGCGGCATGTTAAATGATACCGGCGGCGTTATTGACGATCTTATCGTCTATTTTCTGCAGGAAGATTTCTTCCGCCTGGTGGTAAACTCTGCCACGCGCGAAAAAGATTTAGCCCATATCAATGCGCAGGCCAAAGCCTTCGATGTTAGCGTTATTGAGCGGCCTGAATTCGCCATGATTGCGGTGCAGGGGCCAAATGCCCGGGCAAAAGTTGCAACCGTATTGACCGCTGAACAGCAGGCCGCGGTAGAAGGCATGAAGCCATTTTTTGGTGTGCAGGCCGGCGATTTATTTATTGCTACCACCGGTTACACCGGTGAAGACGGCTACGAAATTGCGATGCCAAATGAACACGCAGCTGATTTCTGGCAAAAATTGCTGGATGCTGGTGTGGCACCAGCCGGTTTAGGTGCGCGTGATACGCTGCGCTTGGAAGCCGGTATGAATTTATATGGCCAGGATATGGACGAGACGGTGTCACCGCTGGCGGCCAATATGGGCTGGACTATTGCCTGGGCGCCGGAAGAGCGTAACTTTATCGGCCGTAAAGCCCTGGAACAGCACAAAGCGACCGGTACCTACAAACTGGTTGGTCTGGTGATGGAACAAAAAGGCGTGCTGCGCCACGGCCAGCGCGTGGTGGTAGAAGGTGGGGAAGGTGAAATTACCTCTGGCACTTTCTCGCCTACTTTAGGTTTTAGTATTGCGATGGCACGGGTACCGGCCAGCGTAACGGATACCGCAGAAGTGGATATTCGTGGCAAGATGATCCCGGTAAAAGTAGTAAAACCGGCGTTCGTTCGCATGGGTAAAAAAGTCATCTAAACTAACTAGATTTAATAAAGACACCAGCTAAGGATTAAACAATGAGCTCAATTCCTACAGGTTTAAAGTACGCAAGCAGCCACGAGTGGGCACGTGATGATGGCAACGGTATCTACACAGTAGGTATTACTGAACATGCGCAGGGCTTACTGGGCGATATGGTGTTTGTTGAATTGCCAGAAGTCGGCGCCGGCGTAAGCCAGGGCGATGATTGTGCAGTTGCCGAGTCAGTTAAAGCCGCATCAGATATCTATGCGCCGTTGTCGGGCGAAATCGTCGAAGTTAACGAAGCCCTGGCGGATGCGCCAGAGCTGGTAAACAGCAGCCCGTACGAAGATGGCTGGTTGTTTAAAATTAAGCTGTCTGATGAAGCTGAGCTTGCCGCGCTGTTGGACGCACAAGGCTATAAAGACTCTATTGACGAGTAATTAAACTGATCAGATCCCGCTTAAGCCCCGTAGAACACGGGGCTTAACTTTAGCAGTAACAGAACCATTACCAGGACATTCAAGGCATGACTAACTCCGCTGTGAAAACCCTGTCGCAACTTGCGAACCACGAAGAATTTATTCAACGCCACATTGGCCCGGACGCCGCCGAAACTGCCGCGATGTTAAGCGAGCTGGGTGTAGATAGCATGGAAACGCTGATTGCACAGACAATACCTGCTGATATCCGCCTGCCTGCGCCTCTGGCAACAGGCAAACCACGCACTGAAGCCGATGCGCTAGCGCATTTAAAGCGTGTTGCCGGCAAGAATAAAATGTTCAAATCATACATTGGTATGGGCTATCACCCGACATTAACACCGAATGTGATCCT
>JBFKFH010000257.1:0-4148 GCA_041618685.1 Rheinheimera sp. | reverse complement strand
CATCAACAGTATTTTGGCGATGGCTCGGTAAACCAATTAGCCCCCCTAAGCGCACCTATTCATTTGGGTGCAGACAAAATACTGATTATTGGATTGGCCGACCCTCGTAAAAATGAGCAAAACCAGCGCATGCTGCATCATCCGGATCTGGCAACAGTTGCCGGGCACTTGTTGGATACCGTATTTACCGATACGCTCAATTCGGATCTGGAACGTATGCATCGGGTTAACAATACTATCCAAACCATGCAGCAGCATGGCATCAAAACAGACCTTAAGCCGCTGAAAAGTCTGCTGATAAATCCAAGCCAGAACTTTGGCCAAATAGCCAGCGAGCATTTTTTATCACTGCCCATGGCAGTGCGCACTATCTTGCGAATGACCGGCATTCGCCAACATTCTGACTCGAGCATGGCCAGTTACCTGTTGTTTGAACAGTCTTACACCCGCCGTTTAATTGAGCTGGGGTACGAAGACGGTATGGCGCAAATGGACGCGATCCTGCAATTTCTCGCCGCTGACAACGATTAAATAGCGCGTTGGAACCTGAGTAAGCTGCGGTCTACGTTTTAGTCAGGGCTTAAACTGACAATTTTTTTGCGTTGCGCATTACCATATTTTAATTGTGGCCCATTCTTTGCTTTATCATTGAAAAGCGTCAATGGACC
Organism: Rheinheimera sp.; assembly: GCA_041618685.1. Classification (GTDB taxonomy): domain Bacteria; phylum Pseudomonadota; class Gammaproteobacteria; order Enterobacterales; family Alteromonadaceae; genus Alishewanella. The sequence continues at coordinate 3,480 of JBFKFH010000257.1, read as the reverse complement.
CACTTATGGAATATCTGTCAGTACAAGAAGTCGCACTGAGTAATGCACCCAGTTATGCTGCTATGACAAAGCTGCCACAATGGCCGCAGCTACCTGAATGCGCAGAGCAAAGCCTTGTCAGTCAGCTACAGACCACACTGGAGATCCCGCAGCAGCTAAATATCGTATCAATGGCGGCCGGCAAAGTTTTGCCGCTGGCATCATTAACGCTAAAGACAGCCGTCGGCGAATTTACTGCCAGTGGTTCCAGTACTGCAGCATATGAACACCGCAGTGTGCTGGTACTGAATCAGCAATGTCTGGCCGAGCTGATTTATCTCAGTGATCATGCCTTTACGCCGATGATTCAGCGCGAACTGCTGCTGTTGGAAAGCGAATGGCTGTTTGCACTGCGTAATGCGTTGGTCGTTTGCCGGCTGCAACAGATGGCATTAAAAGATACCCTGACCGGATTGGGGAATCGACGGTTTTTTGACGATAGCTTTGACAAGGCAGTACTGCTAGCCAAACGTCATAATGAACATTGTGCATTAATATTGCTCGACTTAGATAATTTCAAACAGGTAAATGACTCTGCAGGTCATAGCGTTGGCGATGATGTTTTGTTGGCAGTGGCTGATTGCCTGCGTGACACGTTACGTATTACCGATAGCGTGTTTCGATTTGGCGGTGATGAGTTTGCTATTGTGCTTTGCGGCCAGGACAGCGAAAGCGCTGAACTTGTTGCCAGACGTCTGGTGAAAGTCATTAATCAGCACTACCTGTGTCAACAGTATAAGGTTAGCGCCAGTGCAGGTTTAGCTATTTATCAACCGGAGCAGAGTAGCCGCCAGCTGTTTTCAATGGCCGACCGTGCGTTGTATGCGGCAAAAGAAGCCGGTAAAAACACTGTCCGGGTAGCCCGGATCTAATACTGCCAGCTAAGCCACAGCCCGGCTTGTTCAGGTGTAATGCTACTGGCAAAACCGGCAACGGCTTCTACTTCGCCATCTACCAGCAGCAGCGGCACTTGCAGTCGTTGCCAGGGTGGCACCTGCCACAGTTTAAACCACTGTTTTAACGGTTTGCTCATCGTCGCCCCCGCCGGTTTAAAACGTAAGCTAAGTTTGCCAAATTCAATGCTGCCACGCTGCCCACTAACAGGCTGAGCATCTGTCATTTTTTCTGCACTGAAGTATAAACTGCCGCAAGGCTCAGGCAGTGCAATCACCTTTTCTGCGTGCCATTGCAACGACACAGCCGGTGCAATGGTTTGCGCCAGGGTCAGTAAATGTAGCGTGTTGGCATAGCGCCTTACCTGATAGCCTGCCAACTGCAATATTGGCGTTGCATCGTTGCGGGCGGCAATAACCTGTTGTTTTAATGTCACCAGCCATTGTTGTTCAGGGTTTAGATCAAACCGCTTTAACCAGGCCCGCAGAACTAAATCCTGCTGTAACGGATGCAGCTTTGCCAGTTCAGCCAACCACAAACTGTTATGGCGCACACAGTGTTGCAGCGCTTGCTGCGTATAAAAATCTGCCAGTTGTTGCAGCTGGGCAACATGCTGCATGCTGCGGGAAACTGTCCGTGAAAAATGTGGCCAGCGTTCGGTTAATACCGGACTCACCTTCTGACGGATAAAGTTACGCTCGAAGCGTAAGTCCCGGTTACTGTCATCCTCTACCCAACTAAGTTGAGCAGCTGCCGCATAGTGCTCCAGTGATTCACGGCTAAAGCTTAGCAGGGGCCGCTGTAGCTTGCCTGCGGCAAAAGTACGGGTTGCCGCAATACCTGCCAGGCCATCCCCCCCTGCACCGCGTTTTAATGCCAGCAATAAGCTTTCTAACTGGTCATCACTATGATGAGCTGTCAGCAGCTGATGCTTGTCAGAGCTGACAAACTGCGCTAACGCCTGATAACGGGCGGCACGAGCTTTACTTTCCAGATTGTCACTGCCGTTAAGTTCGACCTTTACCTGGCAGAAACGAACATTCCGTTTGGCGCATTGCTCTGCGCAAAACGTGCCCCACTCGCCGGCAAATGCACTTATGCCATGATGTACATACACCGCCTGTAACGAAAATGGTTGCAGCTGCCGAGTCTTAGCTAAGATATCCAGCAACACCATAGAATCGAGCCCGCCACTGAGCGCCAACACAATGTGGCTATCGCTGTGCAGTTGCAACCGGTTTACAAGATAGGCTGGGTTAAGCTCAGACATAACGTATCATAATCACTAGGCTAGAGGCGTTTAAGGCTAACACAAAATAAAAAACCAGTGCATAGGCACTGGCTTTTTCTCAGCTCACTCTGGTTAACAGTAGCCGTAAGACATCAGACGTTTGTATCGCACGTCCAACAATTCTTTAGTGCTCATCTTTTGCAACTTCTGCAAATCACGCAGTAAGGTTTGTTTTAAGCTCTGCGCCATTTGCTCTGGCAAACGGTGCGCCCCACCCAAGGGTTCAGGGATCACCTCGTCAATCAGCTTCAACTCTTTAATACGTTCTGCCGTAATACCCATGGCTTCAGCTGCTAAAGGCGCTTTTTCAGCGCTCTTCCACAAGATGGACGCACAACCTTCCGGTGAAATAACAGAGTATGTGCTGTATTGCAGCATATTCACTTTATCACCAACGCCAATCGCTAAGGCACCACCAGAACCACCTTCACCAATTACGGTACAAATCACCGGCACTTTCAGACCGGCCATCACTTTCAGGTTCCGTGCAATAGCTTCAGACTGGCCGCGTTCCTCTGCACCAATACCAGGGTAAGCGCCGGGTGTATCAATAAAGGTAATGATAGGCATATTAAAGCGTTCGGCCATTTCCATCAAACGCAGGGCTTTACGGTAGCCCTCAGGGCGTGGCATACCAAAGTTACGTTTAATTTTTTCACGCGTATCCCGGCCTTTCTGATGGCCAATGACCATAACCGGGGTATCACCTATGCGTGCAGTACCGGCCACTATCGCCTGATCATTGGCAAAAGTGCGATCTCCGGCTAAATCATCAAAATCAGTAAAAATATGTTTGATATAGTCCAGGGTGTAAGGCCGCAACGGATGGCGGGCTAACTGCGCTACCTGCCACGCACCCAGCTCAGCAAAGATTTTCTTGGTCAGACCCAGGCTTTTTTCTTTTAGTTTATTGATTTCTTCTTCCAGGCCCAAATCGTAGTCGCCGTTACGGCTGACGTTACGTAATTCGTCTATTTTTGCTTCAAGTTCAGCAATAGGCTGCTCAAACTCTAAATAATTCAGCATCATCGACTGTCACTACCTAATTAATTAAATTCCAGTTCTATTGTTGCCAGTTGTTTTAACTGATGCAACAGAGCGTCGGCCGGCGTTACCCACCACTGCGTTCCCAGCTGTAAACTTACTTCGCCTTCCTGGCGTTGATAGCACAGTTTAACCGGCACAGTGCCAGCATTAAACTCGCTTAGTACCTGCTGTAATCTTTGCAGGTAATTGTGGTCTATTTGCACCGATTG
>JBFKFH010000256.1:0-4176 GCA_041618685.1 Rheinheimera sp. | reverse complement strand
CGTAAACTGTTACCCAGCACCTTAGCAATATTGCGCAGGGCTTCATCGCCGGCCATATGGCCGTATTTATCGTTGAGTTGTTTAAAATGATCCAGGTCACAAATTAACACCGCATAAGACGTGCCATGACGCTGCCATAAGCTATGCTGTTGTTGCAAAAAACGGTTCAGCGCAAACCGGTTGTACAAGCCGGTAAGCTGGTCGCGTTCGGCTAAATAACGAATTTTCACCACCAGCCGCACCAGTACACTGGTAAACATTGCCACGTTGATCAATAAGGTGAATAGCAGGAAGCCCCAGAAAATATTCGTGTCATCCCCGACCGGTGATGGCGGAGTGTAACCGGTTGGTGCGATTAGCAACACCAGCTGGGTAATAAACACCAAACCTAAGCCGGATAGCGGTATCGTGGCCGCCAGCGCCAGCAAGACATCAAAACTGCGTCGTGTCGCCTTGTATAATACTGCGGTTGACTGCAGCAGCCATAAGGTTGCGGCCATTAAAAACAAGATGGTCATTTGATTGAGGTCGTCCAGGCCACGTTGCAGCGGTAAGGCCAACACTAACCATAGCGCGAGCACGGCCAGATCGGCTTGCAGCCGGTACTTTAGGTTGAATAGCTGGCTAAGGCCATGTTTTAACAGCATAAAGGCACCCAGGATCAGGATGTCTGAACCATGCCAATAGAGTAAGCTCGGGGTCTCCTGCCGGAACGTCAACAACGCAATACCCGAACTAAACAGCAAGTTGGCAGCAGCAAAGCGTTTGCTGGTACGCGGCGCTATTTTCATCACGCTACCCAATACAGCCCAGGCCATAGCCGATACCAGGGCAATAAGCATAATAAACAGCATTAACTGTGTTTCTGGTGTGTATGCGGGCATAGGGGCTCGGGTTAAGCAATCCTGTGGTATAGCTAAACATGTAATGCTGTACCTGACAAGATGTTTAATCCGCAGACATAGCGCTCGCAGTGATCAGGCTTTTGCTGTAAGCTGCGCGCCCCTCTGTTTTAGAGGCAACTGCAGCTGCGGCAGGTTTATTTCGCAGCAACAACTGCGGGATATCGCATGCAATTTACTGATTTAAATCTGGCTCCGGCCTTATTAAAGGCTATCGCTGACAAAGGCTACACCACACCTTCACCAATACAGCAGCAGGCTATTCCTGCCGTGCTGGCTGGCCGTGACCTAATGGCTGCCGCGCAAACCGGCACCGGCAAAACAGCGGGTTTTACGCTGCCGCTATTACATTTACTGACCGACGGGCCGAAAGTGCAGCCGAACCAGGCGCGGGCGTTAATTTTAACCCCAACACGCGAACTGGCTGCGCAGGTAGCTGAAAGTGTGGCAATGTATGGTAAATATCTGCCATTAAAAAGCGCGGTAGTGTTTGGCGGAGTAAAAATTAATCCTCAAATGATGGCACTGCGTCGTGGCGTAGATGTGCTGGTGGCCACACCCGGCCGCCTGCTCGATTTATACCAGCAAAATGCCGTGCGCTTTACCCAGCTTGAAGTGTTGGTGCTCGACGAAGCCGATCGCATGCTGGATATGGGCTTTATTAACGACATCAAAAAAGTGCTGGCGCTATTGCCGAAAAAACGCCAGAACCTACTGTTCTCTGCTACCTTCTCGGATGATATTCGTAAGCTAGCCAAAGGGTTAGTGCATGACCCACTGGAAGTATCAGTCAGCCCGGCCAATACCACAGCCGAACGGGTAGAGCAGCTGATTTACCCGGTTGACAAAAACCGTAAAGCTGCGTTGGTTACCAAGCTGATCAATGATAACAATTGGCAGCAAGTGCTCATTTTTACCAAAACCAAACATATGGCGAATAAGCTTAGCCTGCACCTTGAAACAGCGGGCATTAAAGCCGCGCCTATTCATGGTAATAAAAGCCAGAATGCCCGCACCAAAGCATTAGCAGATTTTAAAGCCGGCCAAATCCGAGCGCTGGTCGCAACGGATATCGCCGCCCGCGGTCTGGATATTGACCAGTTGCCACAGGTACTAAACTTTGAATTGCCAAACGTGGCCGAAGATTACGTGCACCGCATTGGCCGTACTGGCCGGGCGGGTGCGGCCGGGCATGCTATTTCGCTGGTGTGTGCCGACGAAGCGAAAGAGTTGGCCGGCATTGAGCGACTAATTAAACAACAGATAGTCCGCCAGGTAATGGAAGGGTTTGCTCCGGTAAACCCGTTGCCGGAATCACGGCTGGATAGTAAGCCCTATAAGCCAAAGAAACCTAAGCCAGCCCGTACCGGTCACCGTGATGGTCAACGCCCGGCACAGCGAATAAAATAAGTCGAAGCAACGCAGCTGCTTTCTGCACGGGCGCCTGGCTTTTTCCTCTGGTATAGTAGAGCTTTGCATAGTCAGGGAGCCGGAATTAATGCAGTGGCAGGTACTTACTTTTGACGAATTAGATACTTACACCCTTTACAGTATGCTACAGCTGCGGGTAGATGTGTTTGTGGTAGAGCAGAATTGCCCATACCCGGAGCTGGATGACAAAGATGTAGACCCACAAAGCCGTCATATTCTGCTAAAAAAAGGCGATAAGGTCATCGCGTACTCCCGTGTGCTGGCACCGGGAGTTAGTTTTGATGGCTTTCCCGGTATCGGCCGGGTGTGTGTATCACAAACTGCTCGCCGTCTCGGTTTGGGCCAGGTGCTGGTGGAAAAAACGCTGCAGGTCGCAACCGAGTTATGGCCGTCAACCGACATCCACATTTCAGCCCAGTGTTATCTGCAACAGTTTTATCAGCAGCTGGGTTTCAAACCAGCCAGCGAACCTTATTTAGAAGACGATATCCCGCATTTGAAAATGATAAAGCCGGTTAGTTAAGCAAGCCGGCTACTTTATTCAACGCGCCGGCGGGCCGTAAATTTGTTCGGCCTGATTAAATAAAATCCAACTGGTCAAAATGTATTTATCATTGGATACCGGTATGCAACCGCGATGGGTGTGGGTAAAGTAGGCTGGCGCGATCACCATGCGGCCTGCTTTGGGCGCGATGCTTTTATTCTGGTAATAAAACTCAGTCTGGCCGCCCTCTGCCACATCATTTAAATAAAACATAAATAACAAGGCGCGGTGCAGCGGCTCCGTACTACCTTGTTGCGGATAGACTTCACTATGCCAGTAGCCATAGTTGCCAACACCGGCCTGATATTTTTGCGCCTGAATGGGCCCCAACCGGTATAGGGTACGCACAAAGTCCATGGCTTTGGGCTCGCCCAGCTCGGCAAAGTTGTCGTGGGTAATGGCAACAGGTTTACCCGTTGTCGGGTGCGCTATGGTTAAGCCGACCGGGCCAATCAATGCAAAGTGGTACTTCTTAAAATACTCACAGGCGTAGCGGGTGGTCGCCTCCCAGACAACTTGCAGCAAAGGCTGATATTCAGCATGTTGAAACAAATACAAATCGGTACTGACTTTTTTGCTGGTATCTACACCGCCGCCCGTGCGGCCGGGTGTGGTATGCGGGCTGTTATCAAAGGCCGCTATCAGTTGGCGGCAAAAGTCGCCAGACAAGGCGTTATCGTATATTTCAATAAAATCTGTCATCTCACAGGCTCAATTACAGGTTACGGCAGCCGCTTTGCTGCGTGGGCACAATGGCTGTTACCTTACTGTATTCTGCAACCCGGCGAAAGCGCCGTTATCGGGAAACCTGCTTGAATACACTCTGCAGCTGAAGCATGATAACGGCCTTTATCATTAGCGGGTGCTTCTATGTTTAGCGAACGTTTACAACCGCGGTTTTCCGATACCGACGCCTTAGGCCATATTAATAACACTGTATTTGCTGTCTGGTTCGAAGGTGCCCGCCAGCCGGTGTTTCGTATTTTTACGCCAGAGCTGGATTTACAGCGCTGGCCACTGATCATTGCCAGCATTAAGCTGGATTACCATGCCCAGACCCACTTTGGTGCTGAAGTGGAGATCCGCAGTTATATCAGCCGCATCGGCAGCAGCTCATTTGATGTGTATCAGGAAGCCTGGCAGGGCGGGGTAAAAACAGTGTCGGGCACTGCCGTTATGGTACAGTTTAACTATGCCACCAATGGCGCTATGCCTATCACGGCTGCGCAGAAGCAGCAGTTAGAACAGCATTTGCCGGATGCGTAACGGTCGCAGCTGAGCTGAGTCTGGTCGTAAAGT
>JBFKFH010000255.1:0-4220 GCA_041618685.1 Rheinheimera sp. | reverse complement strand
GTTTAGTGATCCGGCGCTGGATGGCTGGGAAGGTTTCGGTCTGGCAGTACAGGCGTACCAGAAACGCGGCATCCATGTCATTGAATGGCTACGTGAATTAACCGTGAAGGTCGGCCGCAAGATGATGGTACGACTGGTGAAAGGCGCTTACTGGGATACCGAAATAAAACTGAGCCAGCTAGAAGGCTTCAGCGATTTTCCGGTGTTCAGCCGCAAGCCGTCGACCGATGTGTCCTATCAGGCCTGTGCCAAAAAAATGCTCAGCTATCGCGACAGCATTTATCCACAGTTTGCCACCCATAACGCCTACACCGTGGCGACGATTATGGAAATGACTAAAGACTATACCGGTTTTGAATTCCAGCGTTTACACGGCATGGGCGACGCGCTGTACGACCAGATTGTTGCCAACGATAAGATCCCCTGCCGCATTTATGCGCCGGTAGGTGAACATTCAGACCTGTTGGCCTACCTGGTGCGCCGCTTGCTGGAAAATGGCGCCAACAGCTCATTTGTAAATAACATTATCGACGAAACGATACCGGTTGAATCGTTACTGAGCGATCCGGTAGAAATCGTCCGCGGCTGGACAAAAAAACGTAATCAGCAAATTCCGTTGCCGGCAAACCTGTATGGTGCCGAGCGGCAGAACTCCAATGGCCTGGATTTAACCGAGATAGACCAGCTGGAGCCGCTTAAAACCGCTATGGCGCAGTGGTTTGATACAGTGCAGCAGGCAAAGGTACAACCCGATGCCGTACCGGTGACGAACCCGGCTAACTTGGACGAAATTGTCGGCTATCTGCACTACGCCGATAAGGACGAAATGCAGCAAATTCTGGCAAATGCCGATGCCACTTTTGCCAGTTGGTCAGCAACGACAGTAGCCGAGCGTGCCGCGTTGCTGCGCCGTATTGGTGATGCACTGGAAACCCATCGCAACGAACTGCTGGCACTGTGTGTAAAAGAAGCCGGTAAAACGCTGGGTGACAGTGTGGCAGAAGTGCGGGAAGCTATCGACTTCTGCCGCTACTATGCTGCCCGTGCTGAACAGCTGTTTGCCGAGCCACAGCACGCCCGCGGTGTGTTTCTGTGTATCAGCCCGTGGAATTTCCCGTTAGCCATCTTTTTAGGCCAGGTTGCCGCCGCTATTGTGGTTGGTAATACCGTTGTCGCCAAGCCAGCTGAACAAACCAGTTTAATTGCAGTGCGCACGCTGGAGATTATGCGTGCATGCGGTATGCCTGAGCATGTCGTACAGCTGGTTATTGCGCCAGGCCGTCAGGTTGGTGAGCACATCGTTCCGGACAGCCGTATTCAAGGCGTGATGTTTACCGGCTCTACGGAAACCGGCTGCTGGATCGCGCGTAAACTGGCAGAGCGTGGTGGCGAACCAATACCGCTTATCGCCGAAACCGGCGGTCAGAACTGTATGATTGTTGACTCAACCGCCCTGCCTGAACAGGTCGTAGATGATGTTATTTCATCCGGTTTTCAAAGCGCCGGCCAGCGCTGTTCAGCACTGCGCGTGCTGTTCTTGCAAGAAGACGTTGCCGATAAAATCATTACCATGCTCAAAGGTGCAATGGCCGAATTACATGTTGCTGACCCTATGTGGCTCAGCACTGACTTAGGCCCGGTAATCGATGCAAAAGCCCATGAACGTTTAACCAGCCATGTGCAGTACCTGAACGACAAAGCGACGTTGCATTACGCCTGCCAGATCCCATCGGGTGACCGGCATTACTTTTTCGCACCGCGGCTTTATGAAATCAGCGATCTGACCGTGCTGGAGCGTGAAGTATTTGGCCCTGTGGTACATATCATTCGGTTTAAAGCCGATGAACTGGACAGCATTATTAATCAGATCAATGCGACCGGCTATGGCCTGACGATGGGTGTGCACAGCCGTATTGAACAATTTACTAGCCGTATAGCCCGCGACATTAAGGCCGGTAATATCTATGTCAACCGCAACATGATTGGTGCGGTCGTCGGCGTACAGCCGTTCGGCGGACGCGGATTATCCGGCACCGGCCCCAAAGCCGGCGGTCCGCTGTATTTGACCCGACTGGTGAAAGATAACACTGACGTCACCAGTGCGCAGCTAAGCGAGCAAAAACGCCACCGTCTGCTCAGCGAAACAACCAGCAATGCAGTAGCGTACGCGATGCCAACGGCCGCGGCCGCGCAGCAACAGTGGGCATTACAGAATATCAACCAGCGCACCTCTGTACTGCGCCAGTTCCTGGCTTCACTGGCGTCGAATGTCGTGGTGAATAAGCAAGAACCGGATTTAGAGCAGGTGTTAACCCTGGCGCAGAAAAAGCTGCAACGGGTAGAGCGTGAGCTACAAAAGCCGATAGCGCTGCCCGGCCCAACAGGTGAAAGCAATACTCTGGTGCTGGACCCTCGCGGTATTCTGGCACTGGTGCGTGATGACACCAGTTCGTTTAGTCACTGGTTGCTGGCAATCATCACAGCGCTGGCGGCCGGTAATGCCGTTATTACCGCCGTGGAAGAAGCTGATCTGCCAGAAGCTGAAGCCTGCATCAAAGCCTTACTGCAAGCTGGCATGCCGCAGCATTTATTGGCGGTTGTGCGACTGGACTGTTTGACCACGCTCCTGGCCCATCCGGACCTGGATGGTGCCATGGTTGATGTCGCCAGCGCGGTTAAACCACTCTGTGCCGAGCTGTTGGCGGCCCGTGAAGGCGCAATCCTGCCGCTGATCACGGCGCCAGCCGGACCGCGTCTGCTGCAACGTTTGGTGACGGAAAAAACAATTACCATTAATACGACAGCAGCCGGTGGCAATGCATCACTGATGACAATGGCCGATAACATGGGTTAACACCTGTCGCGGTAAAAGGTAAGCATAAAGCCGGCATTTGCCGGCTTTATGCTATGTTATAGCTAGTGCTATCGCAGTATGATGACAAAGCATCCCGTTGTTAACTTATCGTTAAGCACACTTGGGTATACTGAGTGACTAATGTCGACGCAGGTAGGGTTAAGCAAAACATGGCATATCAGGAAGTAGAGATCGCTGATTTACAGCCCGGCAGCTATGTAGTGCAAGTATTGCAGCAAACCGGTGAAATCTCAGTTAAGCATGCCGGTTGGGTTCGCACCCTGCAGGCAATACAAACACTACGACAAAAAGGTGTACAGGTCGTACTGATTGACCCGGAAAAGCAGCTGCCGCAAGCACAGCCAGCGGCCGCGCCTGAGCCTGCTGTAATCGAAGACGACACGCCAGCAAAGACATTATTTAGTGATGAATGGCCCAAAGCTGAGCGATTGCTGACCCAAAGTAGCAAAGTACAGCGACAAGTGCTGGACGCCGTGCGCCATGGCGGCGACATAGATTTAACCTTAGTCTATGAAGTCAGCGCCGGGCTGGCCGACTCGATCAGCCGCAATCAGGACGTCTTGCTGTGCCTGAACCGCATTGCCGAACAAAGTGACACGCTGCTGCAACATAGTATCAGCTGTGCCGTGTATATGGCCGCATTTGCCCGTCACCTGAACCTGCCGCCCCACATGGTGCAATCTCTGATAACTGCGGCTTTACTGCACGATATCGGCAAAGCGCTAAACCCGGAACATCTGTCAGCTGAAGACCACTATGCCATTCCTGGCAGCCTGAACGCATTGCAAAAAACAGTGAACCTGGCCGGCGAGATTTCATTGTGGATCAGCCAGCACTGCGCCTGCCTTGATGGCAGCGGCTCACCGAAAATCAGCGCCGGACAGATTGAAACAGGCAGCCGAATGCTGGCTATCGTTAATAGCTATGAAAAACTGACATCACCCTTGAGCAGTAAACTCGGGCCGCTAGCCGCATCCAGGCTGCTGCTGGAGCGCACTCCACATAAGCTGGATGCACAGCTGCTGCAGTCGTTTATCAAATGTATCGGGATCTACCCGCCTGGCTCGGTGGTCAAACTCAGCAGCGGTAAACTGGCACTGGTGTTAGAAAACAATGCGAAAAAACCTTTGCTGCCCAAAGTTAAGGTGTTTTATCACAGCGCACATCAACATCATTTGCCCGCTAAAATACTGGATTTATCACGCCAGCAGGAAGAACACATTGATAGTTGTATCGATCTGAAAAAATACGGCCTCGACGTGCGTAACTATATGTAGTGCCGTCTTGCTGCCCGCCATTACCCGCTTGAATATCACCGGCTCCGGCCTTACACTTGTTAACAATC
>JBFKFH010000254.1:0-4223 GCA_041618685.1 Rheinheimera sp. | reverse complement strand
CTTACCCCTTCATCCACCGCTTTAATCACCGGTGATAATAAAAACTCTATAATCCGCCGTTGGCACTCAACGCTTTTTAGTTTTTTTCAGCTGGCTGGGCCACTTCCACGACGATTTAAAAAGGGCACGATGTTACCGTTAAAAAGCAAACAAAAAAATACTTTTAGTTAACGTTATTAATTATTAGTAATTAAATTGCACGCAGTTTTCGTACTGGCATAAAAAAACCGCAGCGAGCTGCGGTTTTTTATATTAGGGAAGCTTTAGCCTTTTAATACCGTTGCTACCGACTTAGCAAAGTAATCGATATTGCTATGGTTTAAACCCGCAATACTGACGCGGCTTGAGTCGACCATATAAATGCTGAACTCGCTACGCAGGCGGGCAATTTGCGTTTTATCTATGCCCAAAAAGCTGAACATACCGTGCTGACGGGTAATAAAGCTGAAATCTTGCTGCACGCCTTCACCGGCCAGTTTGTCGATGATCAGCTGGCGGTAGTTGTTAATGCGGTTACGCATCTCTGCCAGCTCTTCATGCCACAATGCAGTAAGCTCTGTGCTATCAAGAATATTGGCGACAATAATGGCACCGTGCGCCGGTGGCATGGAATAAATGCTGCGCACTACACTTAACAGGTTAACCCGCACGATGTCGCTGATTTTACTGTCTGCCGACACAATAGATACCGCACCAATACGCTCACGGTATAAGCCAAAGTTCTTCGAGCATGAACTACACAGCAGCATTTCATCTACGTTATCAGCCAGATAACGCAAGCCTTTAGCGTCTTCATCTAAGCCCGAGCCGAAGCCCTGATAGGCCATGTCGACTAACGGCGTGAAGCCACGCTCTTTCGCTAGCTCAGTAAAACGCTGCCACTGCGCGAAGGTTAAATCCATGCCACTGGGGTTATGACAGCAGGCGTGCACCAGTACCACATCACCAGCTGGCACTGTCGCCAAATCAGCGAACATTGCCTCTTCGTTTAACCCTTTGGTTGCATAATCATAATAGGTGTATTCTTTTACGTTTAAACCGGCGGCTTTAAACATAGAAATATGGTTTGCCCAGGTTGGGCTGGTAACCCAAATGGTCGCGTTTGGGTTGGCCTTTTTAATAAATTCAGCAGCAACACGCAGTGCTCCGGTACCGCCAGGCGTGTGCGCCGATGTAACACGGTTTGCCAGCAGTACTTTGTGGCCGTTACCAAACGCCAGTTTTTCAATATGCGCATTAAAGCCCAAATCACCGGCCATGCCGATATAGGTTTTACTATCTTCATTTTTTAACCGCAGCGCTTCAGCTTCTTTTACGCACTTTAGTACAGCTGTATGGCCCTGCTCGTCTTTATATACACCAACACCCAGGTCCACCTTGTTCGGGTTCGGGTCTTCTTTGTACGCTGCCATCAAGCCCAAGATTGGATCTGTAGCCACTGGTTGTAACTGAGCAAACATAATGTTCTACCTGATTAAAGTTGCATGAAAAAGCACTGCGCCTATGGCAAGCAACTCGGTATGGTTAAGCACACCGCTACCAGTAACGCCATGGCATCAGCGGTAAAAACGTTCTTATTAAAGTCTTCCGCGTCGACAATGCCGGTTATTTTGCCTGATTGGTCAAACAGAGGCAAACAGGCTTCTGCCTGCACTTTAGGATCGCAGGTGTAATATTCTCCGCCGGTACCTAAGTAAGCCGCCACATCATTAATAACCTTGGCCTTTCCGCTTAAGCCCACGGTACTGTTATTACTGATTTTGGCAAATTCACTATTTAACGGAAATTCGGCGCGCGACGCTGCGCCATAATAGGCCAATTTTACCAGCACACTCTCGTTTTCGGCATTGATGCGTGCCTGGTAGATACCAAACCAGTCTAAACCAGAATGTTCACGGTAAAAGGCAGTAATTTTTGTCAGTGTTTGTAATGCTTGCTGTGTCTGTGGCGTTTGGCCGCCGAGAATTGCCGTTAAATCATAAGCTTCATCTGCAAGCTGGCCGAATAGCGAGCAAGCACCGCCTTCGCCCAGCTCCGGCACTTTGTATTGCCATTGCACCGGCACTGCGGCAGCAGATAGGATAAAACGATGTAGTTCCGCCTGATAGTGCTGCACCTTTGCAGCAATATCGCCAAACTCGTTAGCTAAACCGGCACGAAAAAGATAATCAGATACGGATAAAGTAGCCTGCGACATTATAGCCATCCAGATTTCCAAACAAGACGACATTCTACCAGAAGCGGGTAAAAAACCAAGCTGGCGGGACTTACTAAAGGAAAATGTTGCCGCTGCTGCTTTGGATGTTTAAGCTGACACTACAGTAAAGCAATCTGCACTCATTTCGATATGGCATCTAACAAAATTTCGCTGGCCGACTGGCAGGCAAAAATGAACCCCGACGCAAATAATTCTACAAAGAGCGACGACCCTAATCTGGTGTACAGTACGCAAAGCGGCAAAATTAGCGCCAAACCTGCCCCTGCGCCGATAGCCGAAGCCTTTGCTGATGGTTTTGTGCGCATACGCCGCGAAACAAAAGGCCGCGGTGGCAAAGCCGTGCTGACCATTAGTGGCATTGCCCGGCCACACGATGAATTAGTCGCGTTAGCAGCAAAATTAAAAAAGAAATGTGCCTGTGGTGGCGCGGTAAAAGATGGCGTAATTGAAATCCAGGGCGACAAGCGCGAGTTGGTTGAACAGTTGTTACACGCTGAGGGCTTTAAAACGAAATGGGCTGGTGGCTAGCCGAAGCAATTAAAATTCAGACACGGCTGAAAAGTGAGAACCGGATTGCTCTAAGCTAACCGTTGAAGCCCTGGACGGGCTGAAACGAGCCCCCAGGGATGGGTTTACGGCGTGTTAGCGTGAGCAATCCGGTTCGGGTTTTAAAGCAGATACCTGCTTTAACTTATTTTACCGCTTCGCGGTTATACGACTTACCAAACACACCATTAAAGAAGCTGTCTTTTAGCCAGTATGGCCGCTGCTCGGTATTGGCAATATCCAGCGCAATATTAAAGTTAATATTGGTAAAAACCGCGCCGGCATCATAACGAATCGGGCCATAGTCTTTTTCCAGGCTAGGGATATCATCAGATGGCTTGTGGTAGTGCTTAGCAAAGAAACTGCCCCAGATTTTACCGCCGTCCTGAATTGGATCCTGAGATTTAAACCCGGTCATTAAAAACACTGCCGGCACGCCTTTTTTAACCAGGGTGTAATGATCTGAACGGGTGAAAATTGCTTGCTCTGGCATTGGATCCGGGCTTAACGCAATACCCTCTTTGGCTGCCGCGCGCGCTACCACTGTGCCCAATGAGGAATGGTTGGCACCAAACGCGATCATATCGGCAAACGGATACAGCAGCACTGGCATATCCAGGTTTACATTGGCGACCAGTTTCTCAATGGGCCGGGTGGGGTTATTGGCAAAATAATCCGCGCCTAATAAGCCCTTCTCTTCACCTGTTACCACAACAAACAAAATAGAGCGCTTTGGTGCTTCCGGTAGCTGGGCAAACAAACGTGCTGTTTCAAGCAAAATTGATACGCCAGCGGCGTTGTCCATTGCACCATTATTGATTTTATCGTCGCTGCGCAAATCGTTGCTCAAACCTATATGGTCTGAGTGCGCCGTTACTACCACGTATTCATCTTTTAACTGCGGATCAGACCCCGGCAGCATGGCAATAACGTTCGGGCTGGAAATTGGCTGGTGGCTGGATTTGCGGCTTAACGACGCAGACACGGCTAAGTCGAAGCCTTTCGGGCTTTGGTTATTATCCAGCTGAGCAAATATATCGGCCAGCGAAACAGCCGATTTAGCAAACAATGCTGCCGCGGCATCAGGATGCACATAAGCACCGGCTTTCAGATCAGGGTAGCTGTCGGCAGGCGTACCGTCTTGCTCTAACCATTCCATACTGGGCGCATTTAAATACAATAAACTGTTGGCATAAGGCCGTGACTGTTCTTGCTTAGGGGTATGAATAGTAATGATACCGACAGCGCCGCGCTCAGCAGCAAGTTTGGTTTTCAGGCTATTTAAATGCGCCGCTTCCTCACTTGGCAGGCTTTCTGGGCGGCCAGCCAGCAACACGACAATTTTGCCGTCTACGTTTACGTTGTCGTAGTCATTAATTCCAAATTCTTTTGATACCAAACCATAACCGGCGAACACTAAAGGCGCCGTTACATCAGTTTGGGTGTACTGCATACTTGG
>JBFKFH010000253.1:0-4245 GCA_041618685.1 Rheinheimera sp. | reverse complement strand
TAGTGTCGGGCTGGGATGACCCGCGCATGCCGACAATCGCGGGTTTACGCCGCCGGGGTTTTACGCCGGCTGCTATTCGCGAATTTGCCAAACGCATTGGTGTGACTAAACAAGACAACGTCATTGAAATGAGCGCGCTGGAAGCCTGTATCCGGGAAGATCTGGATGCAGCGGCCCCTCGCGCCATGGCCGTGTTAGACCCGCTTAAAGTCACGATTACAAATTATCCGGCCGACGGTATTGAGTGGCTGGATTCGCCGAATCATCCAAAAGATGAAACGATGGGCAGCCGTAAACTGCCATTCGGTCAGGTAGTGTATATCGATCGAGCGGATTTTCGTGAAGAAGCGAACAAGAAATACAAGCGTTTGGTATTAAACGGTGATGTACGCTTGCGTAACGCCTATGTGATCCATGCCGACGAGATGGTCAAAGACGAGCACGGCAATATCATTGAGCTAAAGTGCAGCTATTTACCAGAGACATTGGGTGAAAACCCGGCCGATGGACGTAAGGTGCGTGGTGTTATTCACTGGGTCGAAGCAACACAGGCCAAAGCAGCTGAATTTAGGGTATATGACCGTTTATTCAGCGTTGCCAATCCGGCTGCAGAAGAGGATTTCCTGACCGTGGTCAATCCATTGTCGTTAGTGATTAAGCACGGCTTGGTAGAGCCGTCTTTAGTTAATGCGAAGGCAGAGCACGCGTATCAATTTGAACGCGAAGGATACTATTGCGCTGATAACCGTGACTCAACCGCAGATAAGCTGGTGTTTAATCGTACCGTGGGTTTGCGTGACAGCTGGGGTAAAGAAGAAGAGTAGTCATCTGCTGAGTATAATAAAGGCCGCTTATGCGGCCTTTATTATCTGTAATGTGTTATTTTTTAACTAACACTCCTAAGCCGATAATAGCCGCCACAGCGCCACCGATCAGAAACCAGATAGCATTGTCTGTAGGGTTACCTGTTACCACTTCCGTCACCTGGGACGCGGTTGAATTATATTCTGTATAGCCAAAGTACAACAAAATTGCGCCAGCCACTAAAATTGCCAAACCAATAATTTTATTCATATTATTCTCCGTCTTTTTGGTTACTTTTCGTTATTATTTCCATGGATGTTGCGTTTACAACGTTAAAATCAGCGTTTGCACAAATATTATTGTCTATCCTGCTGATACTGCAAGTTATAACATGGCATAGATATTTGCCGATGCAAAGTAACAACGTTGTTTTAACACGATTAAAGTCCTGCTTAAGATCCTATAAACGCCTATCAATGCTTCACGACTCTGGTATTATCTGAGGCAAGTACTTATTTTGCACATTGCGGGTTTACCATGGATCTGTTTTTAGCCGTTTTGTTCTTTGCTTTTTCAACCACTATTACCCCCGGCCCCAATAACGTGATGATCATGTCGTCGGGGGTGAACTATGGCATTAAAGCCAGTGTGCCGCATTGGCTGGGCATTTGTTTAGGCTTTCCGTTCATGGTACTGCTGATCGGCATGGGGTTTGGGTTTGTCTTTGACCGTTACCCTCATTTGCATCAGCTAATAAAAGTATTGGGGGTTGCCTATTTAATCTGGCTGGCGTGGCATATTGCCAGTGCTGAACCCAAAGCAATTGAGCAGGGCAAAAGCAAGCCCTTTAGTTTCTGGCAGGCGGTGTTATTTCAGTGGGTCAATGGTAAAGCCTGGGTTATGGCCAGCAGTGCGGTTGCTGCTTTTACCAGTGTTGCTGGCATATATTGGATTGATGTGAGCATTATAACGCTAGCTTTTTTACTGGTCGCTTTTCCGTGTGTCGGGCTGTGGCTGGTGTGTGGCGCGGGCTTACGCAGTGTGCTGAAAAAACCGATATTACAACGTATTTTTAATATCAGCATGGCGATTATATTGGTATTGTCGATTGTGCCGGTTTTAGCGGAAATCTGGCAGTATTACTTTATGCCAACCACCGCGGGTTAAATTGTTTTTAGGAGTAAGTATATGAAAACCTATCTGTTAAGTTTATTACTGTTAATTAGCCTTGGTTTGCAGGCGCATAACACGGCACCGGAAACGGTATGGCTGGATGTGCGTAGTGCTGAAGAATTTGCTGCCGGACACCTCGCTGGTGCAGTTAACATACCGCACACGGAGGTAAGTGCACGCATTGCTGAGCTAAAACTGGACAAAGACACGCCTATTGCTATTTATTGCAAAAGCGGTCGCCGTGCCGGCATTGCGCTATCGGCGTTAGAAGAGCTGGGCTACACTGCGCTGAGCAACAAGGGTGGCTTTGAAGATTTACAGCAACAACTTAACAGCGATAATGAACGGCAGTGAAGAAAAAATAGCATTGGAACATGAAGCCGCAAAGTTGTTTATGCGGCTTTACGAGCAGCGCTTTGGTATTAAAATGCGCCATATCTGGCACAATGAACCGGCCCGTCCCGATGTGTCCTGTTATTATGATGAGCAAAAGCTGGATCTGGAAATTGCCCATTTGTATGGCAGTGAAGCAGAAGCAATGCTTATTCTCGGCCGTGAGCTTGGTAACAATACCCACAAAGAGCTTGTAGCATTACTGCGAACCCCGGCCAAACACCGGTTGCTAATAGCGTTAAACCGGTTAATAAGTAATAAAGCTGAAAAAAACTACCAAACTGAGCGGGTTTGGTTAGTGATCCGCAATGCCAATCCGCTGTGGACCCGCCGCGACATTCTGACACACTACCAGCAACTGCATATGCCAAAACAACACCCGTTTGAACAGATCTGGTTGATTGGTGATATGCAGGGACACAGCGGAATTCTGGCGCTATATCCGCCGGCACTTACCGCGTTGGAGTTGGGCTAGTGCTGGTTTTTTACCGCCGGTGGGCGCGCCGTTTATATCCGTTGCGGCTGATATTTATCATGTTATCTGGGGGGGCGGCTGCAGCTTTTGGCTGCTTGTTGTTTATCGCACCGCCTGAGCAAGGCCAGCAGTGGCAATTAAGCAGTGTTGTGCTGGCAGTGGCGGCACTGTTGCTCTGGTTGTGGGCAACATTATTTCATGCCGAGCTGCCAGTGGCGACAGCTGAAGATGGCGTGGTGCAAAAAATAAAAACACGACTGCATCGACTCTTATTGTTTACGTTGGCCTTAGTACTTAGCTTATTGTTGCTGGCGACAACATATCTTGGTCTGCGTGTACTTAAAGGTATAATAGCCAGCTTGTTTTTCAGCTGACTTTTTTTATGCCAGATAGCGCAACCCGTTGGGACATATTTTGTGCCGTAATAGATAACTTTGGTGATATCGGTATTTGCTGGCGCCTGTGCAGGCAACTGGCGCAACAGCACCATATAGCGGTCAGATTGTGGGTAGATGATTTGGCCAGCTTTCAGCGGATCTGTCCTCAGATTGATATTCATGCGCAGCAGCAACAGCTTGCCGGTGTAACCATTGAACGCTGGGCAGATAACACCTGCTGGAACCAGATACAAATCGCTGAAGTGGTGATTGAAGCGCTGGCGTGCACCATTCCGTTAGCGTACCAGCAACAGATGGCACAGTTATCGACAAAACCGCTGTGGCTCAACCTGGAATACCTGTCGGCAGAAGATTGGGTTGAAGGTTGTCATGCGTTGCCATCACCACAGCCGCATTTACCACTGGATAAGTATTTTTTCTTCCCCGGCTTTAGCGCCAGTACAGGCGGCTTGCTGCAAGAGCCTGCACTGCAGCAACAGGCCGATGCATTTATGCAAAACCTGCAGGCTCAGCAGGCATTCTGGCAGCAGCTTGGTGTTGATAATAGCTCAAGCTATCAGCAGAAAATTTCACTGTTTGGTTACGACCATCCGCAACTAGCAAGCCTGTTGCAGCTTTGGCAGCTAGCGCAGCAGCATACACTGTGCTTAGTGCCTGAAGGCGTATTGGCAAACCAGTTAAAAGTGGTATATCCGCAGCTGGCCGAAAGCGGCGACTGCGTAGCCGGCAATTTGCGGCTTAAAATATTGCCGTTTGTGCCCCAGGAAGACTACGACAAACTGTTGTGGGCCTGTGATATAAACTTTGTTCGCGGTGAAGACTCTATTATCCGGGCGCACTGGGCTGCAAAGCCGTTTATCTGGCAAATTTATCGTCAGGCCGAGCACGCACATTTGGATAAACTGCAGGCATTTATGCAGCGATACTGCGCACAGATGCCGGCGCAGCTGGTACAGCCGCTGCAACAGTTCTGGCTGGCGTGGAATACTGATAGTAATTTGG